>NZ_JBALOZ010000222.1:0-12695 GCF_036965125.1 Bacillus sp. JJ1503 | reverse complement strand
GGGGCTAGGCGCTGGAGCTACAGAAGATAAGCTATAGGAGACGGGGTTTTACAATGAAGAAATTTAAAAAGCTTTTGATCTATCCGTTGATTGCTGCACTTTTAACCGGATTGATTCCGCAGAAGGCAGAAGCTTCTGTTTCTGTAAGTGCGCGCAGTGCTATTGTGATGGAGCAGGGATCTGGAAGAATATTATTTGAAAAAGATGCGTTTACGCCAAGAAGAATAGCCAGCATCACCAAAATTATGACTGCCATATTGGCCATAGAATCTGGAAAAATGGACGAGATGGTGAAGGTTAGCGAGAAAGCAGTTAGAGCAGAAGGATCTTCCATTTATTTAATACCAGGTGAGAAAATAAAATTGGAGGATTTAGTATATGGATTGATGCTCCGTTCAGGGAATGATGCGGCAGTAGCCATTGCTGAACATATTGGGGGGAGCCTTGACGGCTTTGTTTTTTTAATGAATCAAAAAGCAAAAGAAATTGGAATGGAGAATACCCATTTTGAGAACCCCCATGGACTTGACGATCATGAAAATCACTTTTCAACAGCGTATGATATGGCGCTATTAACCCGTTATGCCATGAATAATAAAGAATATGGAAAAATTTCAGGAACAAAGGTTTATAAAACACCGCATCCTAATGAAGGCTGGGATCGAAAATGGACGAATAAAAATCGTTTACTTTCAGATTATGAATATAGTACAGGCGGAAAAACCGGATTTACAAAGCGGGCAAAACGAACATTAGTCACTACCGCTTCCAAGGGAGGGCTTGATTTAATCGCCGTAACGTTAAATGCAACTGGACAAACTGACTGGAATGATCATATCCAAATGTATGAAATGGGTTTTAAGACATACAGTTTAGCTGAGGTTTTGCCAAAGGGTGTGATTAAGGATATAAAGGATAGGTTTTATAAAAAGAAAGTGTTTTTGGAGACTGGCTTTGATTATCCAATTACAAATAAAGAGAAAGACCTTTTCGAGATTAAATATAAAATGATGAAGCCTGACAGGAAGTGGGAGGATGGAGAGAACATTCCTAAAATTGTTGGAAAGGCGATTGTTTATTTTGATAACCGTCAAATAAAAACACTGCCTATATATTTTAAACAGGAAAAAGCAAATGAGGAGGATTCCTTCTTTGGCATTTTTAGAAATATTTTTATTTCAATCGTTGGTGTGAAAACGGATGATTAATATTATTTGGGCGTTGATGGCGCTAATCGGCATTATTTTTGCAATGGTCAATGGGACGATGAATGAAGTGAATGAGGCGGTTTTCAAAGGAGCAGCAGAAGCTGTTACACTTTGTATTGGTTTAATTAGTATTCTCGTATTCTGGTTAGGCATGATGAAAATTGCAGAGGATTCGGGGCTATTGAATAAACTATCGCAAGCTTTTAAACCGATTGTTAAACGGCTCTTTCCTGAAGTACCTACAAATCATCCAGCAATGGGGTATATTCTGTCGAATATGATGGCAAATATGTTTGGGTTAGGTAATGCAGCCACACCACTTGGGATTAAGGCGATGGAAGAATTAAAAAACTTAAATGGCGGAAAAAACGAAGCAACCCGCTCAATGATCACTTTCCTTGCTGTTAATACTTCAAGCATTACGCTTATTCCAACGATGGTTATTGCCATACGGATGAAATATGAATCGGTTTCACCTACAGAAATTGTTGGTCCTACATTAATTGCATCCATTAGCTCGGCTATCGGAGCTATCTTAATTGATAGGTATTTCTATTATCGAAGAACAAGAAAAGGATGAAGCTGCATGCAAATTGTATCTGTTATCTCTTTATGGTTTATTCCCGTCCTAATTGGTTTCATATTATTATATGGGACTATTAAGCGTGTTCCCACTTATGAAAGCTTTGTAGAAGGGGGAAAAGAGGGAATAAAAATTGCTGTATCCATCATACCTTTTCTTGTTGGCATGCTTGTTGCGATCTCCATCTTTCGTGCATCAGGAGCATTAGAATATTTCGTGGAGTTAATGAGGCCAGCACTTGAAGCAATTGGGGTTCCCCCCGAAATCTTTCCGCTTGCCATTATCCGCCCGATTTCAGGGTCTGCTGCACTTGGCATGACAACTGATCTCATCGCTGCCAACGGACCTGATTCCTTTATTGGCCGTCTTGCTTCCGTCCTTCAAGGAAGTACAGATACTACCTTTTATGTTTTAACCGTTTATTTTGGGGCAGTTGGAATTAAAAAAATGGGAGATGCCTTAAAGGTTGGACTATTGGCAGATTTAGTCGGAATTATTGCAGCTATTATCGTTGTGACACTCGTATTCGGTATTTAATTAGTTTCGTACGAAGATACCCTCCAATGGGGTATCTTTTTTTCTGCTAAAAATCCCTTACTTTGAAAAAAGCTTGATTTATGTCATAATTCAAAAGGACAGATTTAGGTAAAATCCTTATATGAAAGCATTTTAAGTTGGGGTGACATAATATGGAAAGATTACAAAAAGTGATAGCGCATGCCGGTTTTGCATCAAGAAGAAAGGCTGAGCAGCTAATCGTAGAAGGACATGTTAAGGTAAATGGGAAAATAGTGAAGGAACTGGGTGTCAAAGTTTCTTCTTCTGATCGTGTGGAAGTAAACGGAATTCCGATTGAACGGGAAGAGCCGGTTTATTTTCTCCTTTATAAACCAAGGGGAGTTATTTCCAGTGTTCAAGATGATAAAGGAAGAAAAGTTGTGACAGATTATTTAGCAAATATTGAACAAAGAATTTATCCAGTTGGGCGATTAGATTTTGATACTTCTGGACTTCTTTTACTTACTAATGATGGTGAATTTGCAAACCTGCTCATGCATCCTAAGAGCGAAGTAGAGAAGGTATATATTGCGAAAGTAAAAGGAATCCCTTCGCGAGAAAAGACAAGAAGTCTTGAGAAAGGCATTAAATTAGAAGATGGGATGACAGCACCTGCACGCGTAAAAATGATATCGATGGATAAGAAGAAACAAACATCTATTATCGAACTTACAATCCATGAAGGACGAAATCGCCAAGTTAGAAGAATGCTTGAAGCGATTGGTCACCCGGTAATAAAATTAAAACGCGAAAGATATGGATTTCTTACTCTTCATGGGTTAAAAGCAGGAGAAGCTAGAGAATTAACAGCTCATGAAGTGAAACAGCTCCGTGTACTTGCCCAAGCTAAATAGCTAATAAGTAAAATTTCATAGAATAGTCACACTTCCTTCATATTGTAAACATTATCATAATGGTGATAAATGCTATAATTAATATGAGCATTTCTGTTATTCTTGTTGGTTTAATAAAGAAAAAATGGAATGCACGATGCTTTATAAGTGTTTCATGAATAGTGCTTTAAAAAGGAGATATTTTAATGAAAAAAAAGCGTTTAGTAATAAGGACAATCATATTACTTATATTAGGCGCCGCCGTTGCTTACACTTTATATGCAAATTTTACGAAGGATGATGTGAAGAAAGTAGCAATTGGTAAAAAAGCACCTGATTTTGTTCTTATGGATATGAACGGTGAAAAACATCGTTTGTCAGATTATGAAGGTCAAGGGGTCTTTTTAAATTTCTGGGGTACTTGGTGTAAGCCATGTGAACGTGAGATGCCATATATGGAAAATCAATATAAGGAATTTAAAGACAATGGCGTAACGATTCTAGCTGTCAATGTAGGTGAATCGGATCTGGCTGTTCAAAAATTTGCAGATAAACATAACTTAACTTTTCCTATATTAAAAGATACGGATGGACAAGTGCAAACCGCATACAAAATAAGTCCTCTTCCTGCAACTTATATGATAGATAAGGATGGAAAAGTCGTTAAATATCATACAGGCGAGCTAACAGAAGACATGATTAGAGATATGATGGAGCAGGTTAAACCATAAGATATAGGGAGTTTTTAAAAATGAAAGACGTAAAATGTGAATGCGGACACGTAAACCCACATGGAACAATTCTTTGTGAAGCTTGCGGCAGAATTTTAGAAGAGCATGAGAAAGAAAAAAAGCTTGTAGATATGCGCTATGAGGGAAGTGCGCGCCGGTCGCAAACGTACAACAAAACGATGGTAGATAAAATATGGAATTTCTTTTCATCCGTTAAGGTGGGTGTGTGGCTAATTGTTATCACATTAGTAGCATCTGCACTAGGGACTATTTTTCCCCAGGAAATGTACATACCTCCTGTCATGCCGGCTGCCGAGTATTATCAAGAACAATATGGATGGCTTGGAAAATTATATTATGATCTAGGATTTCATAATCTTTATAGCTCTTGGTGGTATTTATTGCTTATCGCTTCAATCGGAATATCACTCATCATTTGTAGTTTAGACCGGGTAGTTCCGCTTTATCGTGCTTTAAAGGTCCAGCGCGTAACGAGACATGAAGGATTCTTAAAGCGTCAGCGTCTGTTTGGACGATCTGAAGTGAAAAACTTTGAAGAATCCTATGAATCAGTTAAAGAGAAATTAAGAGCCAAACGGTACAATATTCGTGAAGAAGATGGCAATTTACTTGCTGAAAAAGGCCGTTTTTCAAGATGGGGCCCTTATGTTAACCATATTGGCTTAATTATTTTCCTAATTGGCGGGATGCTTCGCTTTGTCCCAGGTATGTATGTTGACAAGGTCCTCTGGCTCCGGGAAGGGGAAACGAAAGTAATTCCGGAAACGCACGGAGAATATTACTTGAAAAATGATCGTTTCATCCTCGAAGTTTATGACAAAGATAAAGATAAAGAGGTTTTTAGTGATGCGCTTGAAAGGACAGGAATGGTCGCTAAAAATTTCCAGTCAAATGTAACCCTATACAAAAAGAAAGGGGATGCCATTGCTGGGGAAAAGCCTGAGCTTGAAAAGGTAAAGGATTACGAGATTCGTGTAAACGAACCATTAAAGTTTGAAAGCTTTGCCTTGTATCAGGTTGAATATAAACTTGATGAATTAAACAAAATGACTTTTGCACTTGCTAATAAACAAACGAAAGAAGAGTACGGAAATCTTACCGTAGATTTATTTGATCCAAAGGATAAATATGATTTAGGAAATGGATATTCTGTTGAAGTCATGAGTTATTTCCCAGACTTTGAATTTGATAAAAGCGGGGAACCCATAACAAAGTCAAGAATTCCTAACAATCCTGCCTTCGTGTTTAACATGATTACCCCAGACAGGCCAGAAGGAGAAGTCAGTTTTGTTGCCATCCGCCAGACGATTGAGCCATTTGGAGACAATCAATATAAATTAGCATTTAAGGGCGTCGAAACAAAAAATGTTACAGCCTTAACTGTGCGAAAAGATTTAACATTATGGATCATTGCTTTAGGTGGTTTGATTTTCATGATCGGGGTTGCACAAGGCTCTTACTGGACCCATCGTCGGATTTGGATTCGCCGTGTAAATGACGAGGTTTGGGTTGCAGGTCATACAAATAAAAATTGGCATGGACTTAAAAGAGAAATCGGTGCAGTATTAGAAGATACTGGAATAAAAGAACCAGAAGATCAAACAGAAAACGAAAAAACAGTATGAGGAGGGAACCATTTAGGTGGCAAATTTAAGTGGTAATTTATTATATATAGCCTTTATTCTTTATATTATCGCAACTGTGCTATTTGCTGGCTCAATAAAGGATAAGAGGAATCAGAAGAAAGGGCCGAACAGATGGGCACAGCTTGGACTGCTGGTAAGTATAATCGGCTTTATTGCTCATTTAGGCTATTTTATTACTCGTTGGATTGCAGCTGGACACGCACCAGTAAGTAATATGTTTGAATTTATTACATTCTTTGGACTGGCTTTAGTTGGTGCATTTATCATTATTTATTATATTTACAAAACCCCTTTATTGGGATTATTTACGATGCCTGTTGCTTTGCTGCTTATTGCTTATGCAAGCATGTTCCCGAGAGATATTTCCCCACTGATTCCTGCCTTGCAAAGTGATTGGCTTTATATTCACGTTACAACGACAGCAGTGGGTCAGGCGGTATTGTCGATCAGTTTTGTAGCAGGAATTCTATATTTAGTGAAATCTGTCGATCAATCTAAATCTAGTAAACGTACTTTTTGGCTAGAAGCAGTCATGTTTGGATTAATCTGTACGCTTGGTTATATTATTATTTCAATCAGCTTCTCTTCAATGGATTACAAAGCTGAATTTAATTGGATCAATAAAGAAGAACAGAATGCTACATTTGAGTATACGATGCCTGCTTTAATAGGTCCTCATGAAGGAGAATTAGTTACTGCTGGAAAGTTTGAGCCAATTATAGAAGTTCCGGCTATTATTAATGCCAAAAAATTGAATACGGTAATTTGGTCATTCGGAGCGGGTATCATTCTATATTTATTATTTAGGCTCGTGCTTCGGAAACGTATTGCAGCCGCATTACAGCCGATCGTAAGGAAAATCAATCTTGATTTAGTCGATGAAATTGGGTATCGCTCTGTATTAATTGGATTTCCAATATTCTCGCTAGGCGGTTTAGTTTTTGCGATGATCTGGGCGCAAATAGCGTGGACCCGCTTTTGGGGGTGGGATCCGAAGGAAGTATGGGCACTTATTACATTCCTTTTCTATGCAGCCTTTCTTCATCTCCGGTTATCTAAAGGCTGGCACGGTGAAAAATCTGCATGGCTTGCCGTAATCGGTTTTGTCATTATTATGTTTAATTTGGTGGCAGTTAATCTAGTAATTGCTGGTTTGCATTCATACGCAGGATCTTAAATCTGGTCATCATGTTTATAACAGATAGTTCTTTAGTTTAAGCTAAAAAGCCTTCACTTTGTGGAGGCTTATTTCAAAAAGTTCTATTCATTAGCGGAAATACAAAGGGGGAAATGCGATTATGGAAAAAGACGTAAGAATTTTAGTCGTTGATGATGAGGAGAGAATTCGACGTTTATTAAAAATGTACTTGGAAAGAGAAAACTTTATTATTGATGAAGCGGGAGATGGAAACGAGGCATTAACAAAAGCTCTTGAAAATGATTATCATATCATCCTGCTTGATTTGATGATGCCTGGTAAAGATGGGATTGAAGTTTGTAAGGAATTAAGGGAAAAGAAAGCTACGCCTATTATCATGCTGACTGCAAAAGGTGAGGAAGTAAATAGAGTACAAGGCTTTGAAGCAGGTACTGATGATTATATTGTTAAGCCATTCAGCCCAAGAGAAGTAGTCTTACGAGTTAAAGCGCTATTGCGCCGAGCTTCTAAAACAACCTATATACAAACAGAAGCAGCAGCGAAAGATATTATTGTCTTTTCTCACTTAACGATTGATCATGATGCACACAGAGTGCTTGCAGATGGGAAAGAGGTAAGTCTGACACCTAAAGAATATGAATTACTTTATTTTCTTGCAAAATCACCTGATAAAGTCTTTGATCGTGAACAATTACTTAAGGAAGTGTGGCATTACGAGTTTTTTGGGGACTTGCGAACTGTTGACACGCATGTTAAGCGTTTACGCGAAAAGCTAAATAAAGTTTCTGAGCAAGCTGCAAAAATGATTGTAACTGTTTGGGGTGTAGGCTATAAGTTCGAGGTTATTAATGAATGATGCTCTGGCGAAGTGTTGTAGGTAAACTTTGGTTTACAATTCTATTCCTAGTTTCTTTAGTACTCTTTATTTTAACTATTATGCTATTAGAATTTTTCGAAAACTATCATATCAATGAAATGGAAAGAGGGCTTACGAATACTGCCCAAAAAATTTCCCGTATATTAGATGAACATGATCGAGATGTCGGCCTCGAGATTTCGTGGGAATTAGTGGATGACGTCACTGAGGTAGTTATAGTGACAAATCCAAACGAATATTATTACTCACCAAATGAAAATCAAGGCTTTAAGCTTCCTATCACATATCTTACAAAGGATGCCGAGCTAGAAAAGGTTATTACTGATCATAAAACTGTCAAGAAAATGTCTGCCTTTGATGGGGATAAGGAGAAAAACAATGATGATTCCCGAATATTAATAGTCGGCGTTCCACTAAAGGAATCTACTAGTAAAAATGGGGCCGTTTATATTTATCAATCGCTCGAGGTTATGGAGGAAACAACGCGCACAACGACGAAATTTATTTTCCTTGCCGCTGGTGTTGCCATCATTTTAACGACCATTTTTGCGTTTTTCTTATCAACACGAATTACTGCTCCTCTTCGGAAAATGCGTGAAGCAGCATTTGAGGTTGCCAGGGGGAAGTTTGATACTAAGGTACCTTTCCCGTCACAGGACGAAATTGGCGAATTGGCTATTGCTTTTAATCAAATGGGGAAGCAGCTCAAATTTAATATGGATGCCCTTAAACAGGAAAAAGAACAGCTTGCAAGTATTCTAAGTGGAATGGCTGACGGAGTTATTACATTTGATCGAGATGGAACTATTTTAATTACAAATCCTCCTGCCGATCGTTTTTTGCATAACTGGTATTACGAACAGGATGAGGAGAATAAAGATACTCAAGCAGTACCATCTAAAGTAATGGAGCTTTTCCAGCTCGCAGTAAGTACAGAGAAAGAGCAGGTTGGTGAAATATCTATTCAGGGCCGTTTCTGGGTAATGATTGTTAGTCCATTATATAATGAAAAATATATTCGTGGTGCTGTTGCTGTTATTAGGGATATGACTGAAGAAAGGCAGCTTGATAAGCTAAGACAGGATTTCATTGCAAATGTTTCACATGAACTTCGAACACCGATTGCCATGATGCAGGGATATAGTGAAGCGATAGTAGATGATATTGCCAGTACAGATGAAGAAAAGAAAGAGATGGCAAGTGTTATTTATGATGAGTCATTAAGAATGGGCCGCTTAGTGAATGAGCTCTTAGATCTTGCAAGAATGGAAGCTGGACATATCCAACTAACAATGGAGGAAATCGAGGTTAAACCATTTCTGCAGAAGGTTGTTCGTAAGTTCCAAGGATTAGCTAAGGAACAGGAAATACACCTTGATTTACAGCTCAGTGAACAGTCTGGCTCATTAAGGTTTGATCCAGACGGAATAGAGCAAGTATTAACCAACTTAATTGATAATGGAATTCGGCATACCCCAAATATGGGCAAGGTATTCGTTTCTGAGCGGAATGATGAACGTGGCCTTTATATTGAAGTGGAAGATTCCGGATCAGGCATTCCTGAAGAGGATTTGCCTTTCGTCTTTGAACGTTTCTATAAAGCAGATAAAGCAAGAACGAGAGGACGATCTGGAACGGGTCTTGGACTTGCCATTGCGAAAAATATTATTCATGCACATAAAGGTCAAATATCTGTTCAAAGTAAAATTGGTCAAGGTACGACATTTTCTCTATTTATCCCTCGAAATATAGATTAATATAGAAAAATATGCCGATTGTTCTTGATACACGGGAAACATTTAGAGCGATTTAATTAAATATGTTTTAATTTCTATGTTGGAAGGATTTACATAAAAATCCTTCCTTTTTTTATCAAATTAAAAGATAATAGGGCGAGAGGATATGTTTTTAGGTTTGTAACCTTTTCTAGAATTATTACGACTATTAAATTAAACGGGGAGGGAAACGAATGGACTCCGTTTTTGATGAATTATATAGAAAATATCATCATGACGTTTTTCAATTTCTTTTTTATATGGTGAAAAACAGGGAACTTGCCGAGGACCTTGTCCAAGAGGTTTATATTAGAGTTCTAAAATCATATGAAAAATTTGAAGGAAAAAGCAGTGAAAAAACTTGGTTATTTTCCATTGCAAGAAATGTGGCAATTGATTCTTTCCGCAAACAAAAGGGATGGAAGCAGCGGCTTCTAGAGAAATTCGATTGGTCCACACAACAAGTAAAAGATGAATACCCCATTCCAGAAGAAATTATTGTCCAAAATGAAGAAATTCAATATATTTACAAATGCCTTGACCATTGTACAGTAGATCAAAGAATGATCATTGTTATGAGGTATATTCATGAACTTTCCATTACTGAGTCCGCTGAAGCACTCGGATGGACAGAAAGTAAAGTAAAAACAACTCAGCATCGGGCGTTGAAGGTATTAAAGACTTATATGGACGAAATTAAAAGAAAGGAGGGAACCGTAGAAAATGAAAAAATCAGAATGGACTGAGGAACAGCTTGAAGAATTATTAGGCAATATGCCAAAAATTAAGGATGATCGGGATCCTAGAGAAATCTATCATCTTGTCGCAATCAAATTGCAAAAGCGAAAACAAAAAATGTGGATTATGCCTAGTATTGCAACAGCAGGAGCTTTCCTTCTATTTTTCATCCTAGTTCCCAACCTTTTCAATTGGCAAGGCTTTGAAGAGAAATCAATGGAATCAGCGGATAAATCTTCATCTGCATCCGAAATAATGATGGAAAAAAAGAGTCTGGGTGACAATCAAGATCAGCTTGCAGATTCAAAGGAAAATGAAGCCCCTATTGAAATGGCAAAACAGGAAGAAGAGAAACAAATGGGGATCACTTCGATAGAAGTGGAGGACGAGACAACTGCTGTATATGAGGAGGATATGATTGATAAGGAAGTGCTAACATATGGTGTTCCAAATCAGGATGTTTCATTTATTGTTCCTATTAGCCTCATTGTTCCTAAAGATGACCAAAAGTCAAAATTTGAATTATATGTAGAAAATATGTCGAATTTGGCTGAAGAAAAATGGGGATTAACGGAATATTACCCTTTACAAGCCGGTTTGATTTTTGATGAAGAAAATAAAATTTTGACACTAAATGTTCCAGCTGACCATTCATATGGCATGTCTTCGAATACAGAATGGCAATTAAACCAAGTTATGAATCATATAATGGCTTCATTTGATATTAAGAAAGTTAATTTGACGACTGAAGGAAATCCGGGCATTGAATTTGGCCATCTCGGTAAAATAGATGAATTTGTATCGAAAGAGCAATCAAGCGATGACGCTTATTATTTTTATTTTCCAAGCAATGTTGAAACAAAGCCATTTATTGTCCCTTTTAAATTTACTGAAAAACAGGGCACAATCCAAGAAGCCTTTTCGATAATGAGAAATAATCAGGCGGGGGAAAAATTGATAGCATCCATTCCTGAAACGATCCAATTCGAAACGGAAGAAAATCCAAAAGAAGGAAAGCTCATTATCAAATTTGAAAAGGGATCACAATTAAATAATGATGAGGCAACTCTTCATACTATTGAAGCAATTTTATTAACAGCGAAAGAGTTTAATTATGAATTTGTTAAGCTTGAAAATGCAAATATCGACAGAATTGGAATATTTGATCTAAATCAAGACATTAAGGTTCCTGTTGTACCTAACAAGCGAATAATTTCCAATCAGAACTAGAGACGAGCCATTTGGCCCGTCTTTCTTTTTGCGATCATAAAGGGTTGGCTTATTATATTCAATATGTTTAGCCTGTTTTTCATAGATAGATTAATCAATTTTGATTTGTTTTGTTCTAAACTAACTTCTGCTTACATACTGTGGATATTGGACAAAAACTTATTAGGATTAACAGGAGGATAAAATGCGGGATTATTTAAGAAGATTTATGATTGCTGGAATCATGGGGATATTTATTAGTTTGTTATTTTTAGGGGGAAGCTTGTACAAGCTTTAAGGAGGAAAAAAGATCAGAAATTTAATTCCTTCCCAATTCGTTAGTTTTCAAGTATAATAAAAACTGTAACAAATAAATACGGTCTATCTTCGGGGCAGGGTGAAATTCCCGACCGGCGGTGATGAGATTTTTCTCTAAGCCCGCGAGCCTTTATGGCTGAAGCAAATTATCGGAAATAGCTGAAAAAAGTTGTCATTTGGCAACTATCATTCTATTTCTTGGTGAACGCTTTAAGCTTTGGCAGGATTTGGTGCGATTCCAAAGCCGACAGTACAGTCTGGATGGGAGAAGATGGAGGTTCTGCAGACGTTCAAAAATTGCAGGAATGATGAACGTTTATTTAGTGAGCCTTTTAAATCTCCCTCAAGTATATTACTTGAGGGTTTTATTTATGATGGCTACATGATCTGCTGAACCTTTCTTCTTTAGGAGAGATAGTCCTAACAAGGAGAGAGGAACATGAAAAGATTTTCAGTAAAAGCTTTAGTTTCGATTGGGATGTTGAGCAGTATATCATATGTATTAATGCTGCTAAACTTCCCGCTACCGCCATTTCCACAATTTCTAATGATTGACTTTAGCGATATTCCTGCATTAATTGCCGCGTTAATCTTTGGTCCGCTGGCTGGCATCTTAGTTGAATTATTTAAAAATATTTTGGATTACTTTATGACAGGGAGCGCAACTGGTGTTCCAGTTGGTCATATTTCTAACTTTATTGCGGGCATCCTGTTTGTATTGCCAACATACTATGTTTACAACAAATTAAAAACGAGAAAGGGCATGACATTTGGATTAATTATTGGTACGGCTATAATGGCTGTAATGATGAGTATTTTAAATTACTTCATCATCCTGCCTGCCTATACATTTTTCTTAAATATGCCAGCTATGTCTGCTCCAGAAATGCGTACAATGATCGTAACAGGCATTTTACCGTTTAATATTATAAAAGGATTAATTATAACCATTGTATTTATGCTAATTTTTGCACGTATGAGTGCATGGATTAGCAAACAAGGTTCCTATAATAGCGCAGCTTAATAGAAAAGCGGAAGC
>NZ_JBALOZ010000221.1:0-14117 GCF_036965125.1 Bacillus sp. JJ1503 | reverse complement strand
ACAACCTTTACATTTCTAGGCGGCAGCGGCTGGGCTTACGGTAAAGGCGGCCCTGCATTTTATATCCTATCTTACGGGTGTTTAGCATATGTTATGTCTTACTTTTTACTCCCTAAAGTTTGGAAATATGCAAAAGATCATAACTTAATGTCACAATCAGACTTTTTTGTTAGCAAATATAAGAGCCCATACCTCGGTGTGTTTGTTTCCATCGTTGGCGTTGTGGCCCTCATTCCATACCTCGTTCTGCAAATTAAAGGACTTGGCATTATCGTTTCCGAAGCATCTTACGGAACCATTTCTTCGACGGCAGCCATCTGGATCGGGGTTTTATCTGTAACGGTTTACGTTATGATTTCAGGGATTCACGGATCAGCGTGGACAGCGATAATAAAAGATATTTTGGTTCTTGGTGTCGTCGTATTTCTAGGACTTTATTTACCATTCCATTATTATGGCGGGCTTCAACCAATGTTCGAAGCAGTCGAACTTGCAAAACCGGGACATTCAATCCTTCCGGAAAGTGGATTAAGTGTTTCTTGGTTCATCTCTACTGTACTATTAACGGCACTTGGCTACTATATGTGGCCGCATAACTTCGGTGCGGTGTATTCTGCGGAAAACCAAAAAGTATTCCGCAAAAACGCCATTGTCATGCCTCTTTACCAGCTCATTTTATTATTTGTTTTCTTTGTTGGATTTGCTGCTATTTTACAAGTGAAAGGTTTAGAGGGAGCAGAAGGTGACCTTGCACTTTTAAGACTTTCTATCCAAACGTTTGATCCATGGGTAGTCGGCTTAATTGGCGCTGCTGGATTATTAACGGCCATCGTTCCGGGATCGATGATCTTAATGGCATCTGCTACGCTAATTTCCAAAAACATATACAAGGTTTTCGTTCCGAATGCAACCGACCAGCAGGTTGCCAAATTAGCAAAGAGCTTAGTTCCTGTCGTCGCCATGATCGCTCTATTTTTCACATTCCAAGGCGGAGATACACTCGTTACTATACTTTTGATGGGATACAGCTTAGTGACACAATTATTCATTCCATTAGTCTTTAGTTTAGGCAAAAAGAACTTTGTAACAAAGCAAGGAGCATTCGCAGGTATCGCAGTTGGTGTAGCTACTGTTGCCTACGTTGCCATCAGCCAAACAACCATCGGAAGCCTATTTCCTGCCTTGCCACAATTTATCCAAGACTTAAATGTAGGGGTAATTGCCTTGATTATGAACCTGATCGTTATGATTGCGGTTAGTCTTGTAACAGGATCGTCGAAGCAAGAAGTGAAACATGAGAACAGTTCTATTGCTTCCTAAGGACTAGGGGCTCTGTCCCAGTTAATCCGGGACAATCCGCTTACAAAATTTAATGAATTGAAGTGTTCGAAAAATTTATCCGAATGTATTAATCGTTCGAGCACTAGAAGAAATCTTCTATGCAATTCATTTGCCGAATGTTCGTGACTATCAAATTCTGAGAGATTTGGCGTTTAGAATCGTTATTTTCAATAAAAACCAGGAGGACGAATTTAGCAGATCCTCCTGGTTTTTAATTTTGAGTAATACCTAAATGGATACTAAAATATGAATACATATATTAATCAAGCGTTTATTTAAACTCCTCTAGCCGTTGTGCGGCATGCGTTTGTGTCTGTTCAATCAATCGTTTGATTAACGCTATTCTTTAAGAATGGGAGGCCAGTACGAACATACATATCAATCAAACGTTTATTTAAACCCCTCTAGCCCTTGTGCGGCATGCGTTTGCGTCTCCTCAATCAATCGTTTAATTAAACTACATTCCAATCCTTATCATCCCATATAAAAGAGAGACCACTCAAAGGTGATCTCCCTGTACCATATTTACACTAGCTTAAATTTAGCAACTGCTTTTTGAAGTTCATCGCTTAGTTCGGTCAATTGTTCTGCGGAATCGGCTACGGACTGAATAGCTGTGACCTGTTCATCCGTTGAGGCACTGACTTCCTCACAGGCGGCCGCTGATTGTTCAGCCATCGCAGCCATTGAATGAATGCTGTTTATAACGTCCACCTTCCCATTGGCCATATGGTCTATTTCATAATGGACACGGAAAATGGACTGTCTTAATTGCTCAACAATATCCGAAATAGAACGGAAGCTTGACTCTGTTGTCTGAACGGCATCCGCCTGCTGGGTGAAGTTTTCCTTTGTCTTGTTCATGGATTCAACAGCAAGAAGTGCTCCGCTTTGGATGGTTGTAATCGTCTTTTTCACTTCATTCGTTGCCACAACAGATTGTTCCGCTAGCTTTCTAACTTCCTCAGCAACAACAGCAAATCCCTTCCCATGTTCACCCGCTCGAGCAGCTTCAATACTAGCATTTAAAGCAAGCAGGTTGGTTTGAGAGCTAATGTCGGTAATCGTTGTGATCACTAGCTCAATTTGTTGAATTTTTACCTCAAGATCATGAATGACTTCTTCCATGGACTCAAGGTATTTACGAGATTCTGTAAAGGAATCCTTTAAATTATTTACTTCGTTAATCCCCTCTTGATTCATTTCATCTGCTTTCTCTGCCAGGCCCGTCATGTCTGCAGCATGTGCACTAATTTCATTAATTTTATTACCTAATTGGTCGGATAATTGATTAGCCGCCTCTGCCTCTTGTGCCGCAGTTGAAGCACCCTTAGCTACTTCAGTGATGGCCGCCGCAATTTCCTCACTGGATGCATTCGTTTCCTCGGATACTGCGCTTAAGTTTTCGGCCGATGTTTTCACGTTATTCACTGAAGTGTTCACGAACATTAGGACGGATTTCATATTGCCTACCATCTGATTGAATTGCGTGCTTAACTCACCAATCTCATCTTTTGTCGTAACTGCTGCTGACACGGTTAAATCTCCGCTAGCCATACGATTAACAGCTTGTTTTAAAGAAATAATGGGCTTCGTAATCCTTGATGCCACAAAGTAAGTAATAGCACTAGCAACCCACAAAGCAAGTAAGGAGATAATAAAAATATTCATTCTAATGTGTTTAGCGCTTACTAATAGATCATCGGATGTATAGGCTGCTCCAATTTTCCAAGATGTACTTGGAATAGTGTTAAAAACAAGCAGCTTGTCTTCACCTTCATCCATATATGAAGAAACACCAGCTTCTTCTTTGTATATTTTTTTAATGTAAGGCAAATCCATTAAGTTTTCACCTTGTTTTTCCGGATGGACAATGGCTGTGCCTTCCTTAGAAAAAACAAACGAATACCCGTTATAGCCAATTTTAGCTTCTTCAATCATTTTTGTAATATCAGTCAATTTCATATCCAGGCCAATAACGCCAACAATATCGCTGCCCTTTTTAATGGCATATGATGAAGTGACTACGAGTTCATTCGTGGCTGAATCAATATATGGCTCACTCCAAACAGCTTGACCAGCATTTTCTACCGCGAGTTTATACCAATCTCTTGAGGTTGGATCATAATCAGCCCCTAAATCAGCCTTAGGCATAATCTGCAAATCTTTCATTGGAGTAGCTACATAAATAGAAGTTACATCCTTATATTTATCTAAAAAGTTATGTAAAGCCCTGTCTAGTTCATTTTCTGCATCTACTTTTATCTCTGTTCCAGACATCTCAAGATAATCTTCCACATCCCTTGAATCAGCCACATATTTCATGCTTAATTCATGTTGGCTCATTGCTAATTGAAGAGAGTGTGTCATCTCAGCAACAATACTATTGGTTTGCTCAACAACATTTTTTTCTATTTGATTTTTTGTTTGATGGTCAACCAAAACACTAACAGCCAATACGGTCAAAACTAAAAGAATGACAAAAAGACCAATCAGCTTCCCCTTTATAGATTTAAACATAACCCTTTCTCCCCCTGATGTAATATACATTTTCACTGTAACACATAAAAATTGCTTTACTTATAATTAAGATAGTTAAAATTTTTCAAAAAATGGAATAGGGGAAAAAGGGACTTTAGTTCCAACTCTGCGGTTAAAAACTGAGGCTATTTTAGGGGGTTTTGCTTCCCAATTTCTGATGAAAGCTTGAAAAGTAGGCTTTGTTTCCTAATCCTTGATACAATCTCGAAAATGGGGAAACATTTACTATTAAACTACTACATTTGAATAAAAATTAGGCTTTATTAAATCAAATTGAGCACTTTTTTTGGATGCCTTTATGTTTATCAGCCAATTTAAGTGGTTTGTCAGCCAATTCCACCTATTTATCAGCCAATTTAGGTAGTTTATCAGCCAAATCTACCAGTTTATCAGCCAATCTCACAGATAGCGCCCAAATTAAGCGGATACTAGCTAATTTTAGAGCTGGGTGTCTGCCAAAGTTTGTTTAAATGTTGTGATCCCATCCTACTGCACATTTTCCTCCGAATGCGACATAATAAGCCAACACAAACTAATGACATTATCTTTCCTCTTAAACTAGACCTCTTTTATTTTTAAAAAATTAATAGACATCCAATGAAAAACATTGGATGTCCAGTTGACCTGCATATTTTTGTATTTAATCTATTTCCTTATCTGCCAACAATACTGCATGAAGCATGGTGTTTGCTGCTTTTTCAATATCTTCAGCAAGACTGAGTTCCTCAGGGCAGTGACTTTTTCCATCAATACTTTTTACGAAGATCATAGCTGATTTCGTTATATCTGCTAAATGAGTGGCATCATGACCTGCCATACTAGCAAAAGTAGTATAAGCAATCTCCAATGAATCGGCTGCATGCTGCAAATATTGCACAATATCTGAATCAAAAGTACACTCTTGCTGATCTAATATGTTTTCAGATAAGATTTTAACCCTTCGAGCTTCTTGAATTCTTTCAAACTCTTTATAGATTGATTCTTTTATTGCTTTCCTCTCTTCTCTGCTTGCTGACCTTATTTCCAGAATAAAATCTACTCGGCCTGGAATGATATTTGCTGCATTCGGATGGACATTAAGCTTGCCAACTGTCGCAACAGCATCCGTATTAAAACTTCTTGTCACTTTCTCTACAGCAAGAACCATTTCACTTACTGCAGTTAAGGTATCCATCCGATCACTCATCATCGTTGTTCCTGAATGATTGGCTTCTCCAAACACTTGAATTTGATCCCGATAAATCCCTACGATTTGATTCACAACACCTACCGAAAGATCTTGTTTCTCTAACCGTTTTCCTTGTTCGATATGGAGTTCAATATAGGCAGCCAAATCTTCTCTTTTGATCTCTGAAATCTTTTCTAAATCTCCGCCGGCCTTTTTAACAGCATCAGAAAGCTGGAATCCATTTGAATCACTTGCATTCATGAGCTGAGAATATGTTAGTTTTCCAGTGAGCGCTCGGCTGCCCATTGTAGATAAATTAAAATCATTTGGCTCTTCTGCGGTAAAGGAAACAATTTGTAAATGGTGATTAAGTGAAAAGTTATTTTCAAGCAATGTTTGAACGATTTCCTTTGCAACAAGAACTCCTAGAGCCCCATCAAATTTACCACCATTAGGTACAGTATCTAAATGTGAGCCAATTACAATAGTTGACGTATTTTCATTTTCTGAAGGTATCTTTGCCCAAATATTGGCGATCGGGTCCACTTGTACATGTAGACCCATCTTTTCTAGTTGATTTATAAAAACTTCTCTAACTTTATAATCAGCTTCAGAAAAGCTTGGTCTTGTGATCCCTTCTCCAGGCTTCTGTCCATATTGTGCATAGTATTCGATTTCCTGCATTAATCGCTCTATATTGATTTTCATGATACATCCAACCTTTGCTTAAGAAATTAAATCCATATTAAGTTCAATCCCTAATCCAGGTCCATCAGATACCTGCAATTTTCCATCCTTCACTAAATCTCTAGCCGCAATGGATGTAATATCATGTGTATGAAGGTAAGCACCACAAATAAAATCATTATGCCTGCTAATGACTGGAGTACTAGCAGCAACATGCATACTTGCGATTATTCCGATTCCAAGCTCTAGGTTACTTCCAATTGCACAGCTTATACCTGATGCTTCAGCAATAGCTGCTATTTTTTTAGATTGATGGATGCCTCCAACTTTACAAGTTTTTAAGTTCACTATATCTGCACATCCATATTGAATAGCAAATAATGCATCCTCAGCACTGAATACAGTTTCATCAATCATAATTGGAGTTTCGACAGTTTCTCTAATTTTCTTTAAACCTTTTAATTCTGATTTTTTAACAGGCTGCTCAACGGATTCAAGCTCTCCAGTTGTCTCCAGTTCCCTAATGACATAGATCGCATCCGTTACACTGTAGCCTTGATTAGCATCTAATCGAATTTTTACATCCTTTTTAGAATCGGTAATGGCTTTACGAATAAGCTTTACTAATTCAATATCTCTTTTTCGTTCATTACCGACCTTTATTTTGATCAATGAAAAGCCTTCTTCAATTTTTTGCAAAGCCTCATCATAGGCGCTTTGATTATCCTTAATCCCAACAACATAGGCTAAAGGGATTTCCTCACGGTATTTGCCTCCAACTAAAGCATAGACTGGCTGATTAAGAGTTTTCCCCCATGCATCATGGATGGCAATATCAATGGCAGATTTCGCTGCACTTTGCCCATAGATAGCAGCGTTCATTTGTTCGTGAATCAAACTTAGTTGATTAATCTGTTTATCTATTATTGCAGGTGCTAAATAAAGATCATTCACTAATTTTATAGTCTCCGCTGTTTCACCCATAAACGCAGGTGATGGTGATGCTTCGCCATAACCGCGAATTCCATCCTCTGTAATAACCTCAACTATTGCATGCTTTCGCGTTTTTGCTGCGTAAAGAGATATTTTCCATTCATTTTCTAGAGGTACTTCAACGACATATGTGTTTACCTTTGCAATTTTGCTTAACACGATTTATTCATCTCCTAAAATAAGTTGATACAATTTTCTCGGCCTACCTTGCTGGTAAGGCTTTTCCTCCCCAGCTACTTTTATCATTTGGTGGTTAAGAAGTTTTTGAATCATTCTTTCAGCACTTCGCTTTGTCACACTATAATAATCAGCTAAAACCTCTGCGGAAAAAGCTGCATTTTCCCGTATTTGATTAAACTCAATAAACCTAGCTGCTGCTTCATTGCTGAACTCAACATTCTCGGTTAATTCCTTAAATAATTTTGAATGTACTAGTTTGCTCCTATCCCCTAAAGGCCCAATTACCTTTCTATGTTCATTCACGATATAGCAGCTGCTGCTTGCTGAATGCTTCCCTTGCATTAATGCTAATTTGGCATGTTGTTCTGCTTGATTAGCTGTTAACCCAAGTCCAAAGCCAATATTAATTGAAACATTCAACTCATTTTCAATTTCACGAATTAGAGGGAAATCCTGAAATTGATTAGTCACATAATCAAGAATTCCTCTTGTTCCGAAAATATAGAAATGATTAGATCCATTGTTTATGATGGAGGCAAATACATTGTGACCAAAATTCAGCAATAATTGATGCAGACGTAATAAGAGCTCTTGACCAAAGAAATCTCCTTTTTCTTCCACAATGCTGTCGAAGTTTTTTATTTTTAAAAAGCCAACTACAATTTGAGAGCTTTGACTTATTTTTAACTGTCCGTTTACTTTTGCCTCTTCAATCGCTCTTTCTAAGTTTCGGCTAGGAATTTTCATACGTGAACATGGAATTCCTTTTTCACGGATACTTTTCTCTACTTCACCAATTGTTGTTAATACATAATCAATTTTTCCTTCTTCCCATAATTGGGTATGAAAATCGACAATACTTTCAATATCAAAATGCTGATCTTTTCCGTATCCGTACGTATAAATATTCCGGTCGATAATTTCCAATTCATTCAAAACTTCATTAATATGATATTCATTCATAATATCAATAGACAAGCGTTGTATATTTTGATTCAGTTCATTTTTTAATCTAAAAAATGATGTGGAAACCATGAATTCATCAAACTGAACATAGACAGCTGGTATATTGACCTGCTTCAATTCCTCTTGTGCATATAGAAATGGAAGAGGACCCGTAAATAGAAAAACATTTGATCCCATTGCCTTTAGAACTAAATCTTTACTATTCTTGGCATGTTCATAAATAAAGGGGATGATTTCGATATCACTTCTTTTATGAGCATATTTTTTGATTCGATCTATGGACGATTCAAGACCAAATACGGCTATTTTTATACTCAAATTCAAACAACTCCATTAAGCTATTTTCACTTTACTATTTAAATAATGTATCATTTCTTTGCCAATTTCAGCTAAACACATTTTACCCGAAAAATTATCAGACCACCCTTGTGATAAAACAGCGATAAAAATTACATCTTCATCCTTTTTTATCATGCTAATATCATGCTCAAATCCTGGCAATTCCCCAGTCTTATTGTAAAAGTGGATTCCAGAGTTAAGATAATTATAACCCGGAAGCTTTTGAGTAAATTGTTGTTTTGCCAATATACTCATCATTTCTAATCTACTATCATCATGGACAATTTCATTCGATTCACCTACTATTTTTAAGTACTTTAGCATATCATAGGCAGTTGTTGAATTTTCTAATCCCCTTGCTACTGCATCAGCATCCATGAAATTTCGCTCGACCTTCGTATTTATACAATTTAACTGTTCTGAAAGACTGTTAATTCCATCCATGCCAACAGTGTTTAAAGCAATATTTGAAGCAGTATTATCAGATACAATCATCATTAATTCAAGTAAGTTCCGAAAGCTATATGAATTAGACTCTGTTAAATAATGAATAACACCTGTACCCGCGACTTTTTGGAGGTTATTTATCTCAACAATCCTTTCCAAATCAAGTTTTCCTTGTTCATATAATCGAAAAGACTCTATTAAAATGGGGAGCTTAATAACACTTGCAGCCTTCATTCTTACATGTTCATTAATCAGAATATCTCCCTCATCCGAGCTTAATGCTATGGATACCTCACCAAAACAATTATTTATGATATCGATCAGCTTTGCTTTTAAGTCTTTAAGTTCCATTACCATTGCTCCTAACATAGCCCAGTAAATTTACTTTTAATAACTTTACTGGGCATGATATTTTAAAGCTTCTGTTCTATATGAATAGACTTCTCAATATGACGAATATTACAACAATTATAGTAACAATGATCCCAAATATCACTAGGCTTTTTAAATCTTTAGATCGAGCAATCCCCATTGCTCCTAGTGTATCTCCAATCGGATATAGAAACTCAGTCATCTGTGATCCAACGAGTAATACAAGAATCCAAATGCTTAATGGAATTCCAGCGTTAGCAAAAAGAGTTCCAAACATTTCATCTAGTACTAAAACTTGTGCCACAGCAGCCCCAGGAATTCCGGCAATTCCAGTAATAGTCGTCAATATAACAAGTGTTACATCTCCACCTTTTTCGATAAAAGGCATAAGCAGATTTTTTAACGATTCAAATCCACCTAATTCTTGGATGTAGAAAATAAATGGATGGAAGAGAACAAATTGGAAGAAAAGCCAAATAAGCGGTTTAGCTCCATCAAAGAAGGTTTCAGCAATTTCATTTGGAGATAATCTTCCAACCAATCCAGTAATAATCGCTGTTAAAACAATAACGACAATGGCAAAGGTAGATCCACCTTTAATAATGACACCATAAGTTATGAGACCAATTAAAGATATTAGGAAAGCCCAAGTTGCTTGATTGATAACTTTCGAATCTAAATCTCTTCCATCATCTTTTGAGTATTCAGCCACATCATCCGCTGAATAAGGATAAATGTGAATTGTTTTTTTATTAATCGCCCTAACATAAAAGAATGTAATAATCCACATGATGAGTGAAATAGGTAAACCAGCATACAATACTACTTGCAAATACGATAATCCTGTAACTTGCATTAAAGTTACCATAGGTGGCGTAAAAGGTCCTAGAAATAATCCTGTAACACCTGCACCGTGAAAAATGACAGCAACAGCACTAGATGATAAACCTGCTTTTGCAACAGTTGGAATAATAACCGGTGCTACTACTGCGTTGGCTCCAGCAAGTGTACCAAGGGATCCAGAGAGAAGAGTAGATGATGCCATTGTACCAATAATGGCCTTGTTAGGACTGTTAATACCGATTTTATTCATAACAAATTCTACAATCTTGTGTGCCACCCTCGTTTTCTCTGCAACTTTACCGAGACCAGCCCCTGCCATAATAATTAATCCTACATACGCCAGAAACGATCCTAATCCTTCCTGAGTTGTCTTTGCAATATCTATCATATTTGCTCCAGACAAGACAGCTCCTGCAATTGTTGCGATTAAAATCGCAACCACTGGATGCCACTTTCTAAAAACTAATACGACAAACAAAACCAAAGGAACTAAACCCCATAGCGTTGGTTCTGAAAACATAACAAACCCCCCAAAAGTTTTTTAATTTTAATTAGCGAAAACATTAGCGACAATGTCTCTAATTAATATAATAATAGATTTTTTTGAAAATTGTCAATGTTTTTTTGCGAATAATTTTCTGATAATGGTATTTTAAGAGGGAATTATGCCTTTAAAAGGAAAGCAGTGGGGAAAAGCGTGTTAAAACTGTAAAAGTTTATTCTAGCAAGGGGGCAGGATCATATTAAACAAACGATTAATCAATTATGCATTTCCTCTTGTGGGGCAAGGATTTTTGGAATTTAATTAAACGCTTGATTAATACCCTCTTTCCCTTGAGGACAAGCCCTTTCGGCGTTTAATCAAACGTTTGATTAGAACGGAAAACAAAAAGCACAGGGGTTCCTGTGCTTTTCACTGAACTTTGGAGCGAGGTACCTCGCCCCATAAATATATTTATATCGATTTAATCATCCCACCATCAACTAAAATGGAACTGCCGGTTACATAACTGCTTGCATCAGAAACTAAAAATACAACGACATTAGCAAATTCCTCTGGAGTTCCATATCGTTTTAAGGGAATGGTATTTTGGGCGTCTTCTTTAACTTGCTCTTGAGAAACGCCCCGTCGATCAGCATTCATTTTGTCGAGATGTGCAACACGATCTGTTGCAATTCTACCAGGGCTTACTGTATTAACTAATATGTTATAGGGAGCTAATTCTTCTGCCAATGTTTTAGCCAGTCCTACGATTCCTGTTCGAAAGGTATTCGAAAGAATAAGTCCAGGTATAGGTTGTTTTACAGAGGAAGAAGCAATATTAACAATTCGTCCACCCGTTTCTTTTAAATCAGGAAGAACTTCACGAATTATTCTAATATAACTCAACAAATTTAGCTCAAATGCATTTTGCCAGTCTTTATCGGAGAACATTTCAAATGTTCCTCCAGGAGGGCCACCGGCATTATTAATTAAGATATCGATTTTACCAAAGACTTCCCTCGTTTTACGAACGAGTCGTGTAATGTCTTCAACCTTTGTAATATCAGCTGGAAAATATGAAACTTTCCCTTTACCTAGAACATCTAATTCACTTTTAACAGCCGCTAACTTTTCAGTATCCCTACTCGTTAGCATGACATGTGCCCCTTCTTTTACAAGTTTCTCCGCTATCGCTTTTCCTAATCCTTGACTAGAAGCGATAACAAGTGCCACCTTATTGTTTAAATTAAGTTCCAAATCTACCACCTTCTCTTTCTATAAGAATTCCCCTATTTATGGGGTGTTGTCCATTACGCGGCCAATTGTGGCTACGCTGCCCTCACTGTATCATGTGGGACTTTCTCATTAATGCAGATCTTTTTCCACCTTTATCTTCGTGTTCTTCGTTTGAAATACCTTCTGAAAACACGGCCAGATCCCAACTAGAAAAAAGATCACTCCTGCAAAAAGTGAGATAAATATCCAGAATTTCATCCCAAAGCCAATTAATTGATGAGCACCTTCGAAATAGGTGACCTTCGGGGTATTGATATAGGAAGACATGATAGCGGCAGTAATATGTTTAGAAGCATATAAAAAAGCGGAAATGGCTATGAAAAAGCAACCAACAGCGGTAAATCCCTTATTCATCTCATCACCTCTTTATCTTTTTCCGCCAGACGTTATTTATATAACTCCTTATAGGCGATTACTTTCAATGCCATGATTTCTTCTTCCGTTAATTTCCCCTGGATCTCTTGAAGGATTTCTTCTTTCGAAGCAGACCCATTCTGCACTTGCACCCTAATATCATTTAGTTCAGATATACCAACCTTTTGAATCAAAACTTTAGTGGCCTCTTCTTTTGTTTTAAAAGGCAATTTGCTAGTGTCAGCTGTTTCGGCCTCTTCGATAAATGATTGTAACTCAGGATCACTTTCAATTGTTTTCTTTATTTCCTCCAGTTCCCCACTGCTCTCAAGTTCAGATGAAATGGTCTCCACTAACTTATCAGAGGCTATCTTCGTACCAAAGTGATAAACACCATACCCAATGCCACCCAGTAAAACAACTGTTATGATTAAAAACTTTAAAATTCGCATTCCTTCACTCTCCTTATGAAAAAAAGATACCCCTCACTTTGAGGCACCAATTATAATTCTAAACAAAAGCCACTTTGCTACGAAAGTGACTTTTGTTCCTATTATACATTTATATTGAGTAAAACTGGTGAAAAGTGGTGAGCCTAGCAACTGTCAGTTAATCCGCTCTGCCTTCCCCGATATGATCTTCAACTGGTCATTTTCATACGAAACCTCGTATGTTGCTTTATATTTACTCAAGTTGGTGGAACCATTATTTCGTTCTTTTGCAGAAATTATGACAACAACAGATGCTTTGTCTTCTGAGCTTGTAACTGTTAAATCATCAATCGTGACGGATAAAGTATTTAAATAACCGCTTCGAAACTTTTCATAAGACAGATTTGTCTGCCATGAGCTGCCTAATAGTGAGTATGCCGTTACGTAATCACCGTAGTTTAAGCTTTCATAAAAATATTTAATAAGATAGCTGGAATAATCCTCTACAGAAAATTCATTTTCATACGCATATCCTTCCATCCCTGTCGCTACCTCGGGAATGTTTACCATTGGAGAATCAGACCAGCCTTCTATTATATGAAGTATACTGACAATAGGAATACTGAAACCAATTGCACCTTTTTCAATACCTGCAGAATTAATGCCAAGAACCTCTCCTGTTTTGCTATCAACTAATGGTCCTCCACTATTGCCATGTGTAATGGGAGCCGAAATTTGGTATACGTCTTCATAGTGATATGGATCTAAATCTAAGTCACGGTCAACTCCGCTAATAATACCCGTTGTTACAGTATTTTGCAGACCTAATGGACTTCCTAATGCAAGAACTTCATCCCCAATTTCTCCTTTTCGGTCTTTCGCGATTTTCAGTGGACTTGTCCCTTCAAGGCCATGAACCCGGACTACCGCAACATCCGTCTCTTGACTAATGCCAATAACAGTTCCCGAAAATTCCCTCGCATCAGAAGTCATAATGGTCACTTCCTTTGCATTTGCTACGACATGGGCATTTGTCACGACATCACCTCTATTATTATAGAGAAAACCAGATCCCAATGATCCGTCTGCTAATTTAATTTTTACAACTAATTTCTGTGCGTTATGGATAATTTCCTTAAGATCAGTGGAAACCTTCTCTTCCTCTGTTGTTTTGGCATCAACGATTAACGCTGATGGGGCTGTAAGTTTTTTCGGTATAGAATCTTTTATGTAAAAAAAGACAAATATTCCTGCTCCCCATACAAGAATTGTTGAAATTAAGCTTATCATCCATTTTTTCACTTCGTCACCTACTTAATTGAGATACCACGTAATATTGTCAATTTCAACATTTACATTCTGACCAACACCATAATAAATATTATCAAAATAACCTAATTCTCCAGGTTCTAAATAGTAAGGATAAACGGATGTATATCCACTCGATAGAAATCCACCATTCTCATTATAAATTGTATAGTAAATGGTAATAGAACTAATACTGGTTGTTGCGACATTTTTAACGTTTCCAATTATATAAAGATCCCCATACTCATCTGTTTCTGCAGAAAAATCAGAAACAGAAACAGCAGCGGTACGATTTTGCAAATCTTCCTTTGCCGCAGCCTCCATTGCTTTTTCGATTCTCTGTTGCTCTGCCTCTTCAAAAGCAAGC
>NZ_JBALOZ010000220.1:0-8672 GCF_036965125.1 Bacillus sp. JJ1503 | reverse complement strand
AGTCATTAAAGACATATTCGACCTTATTATATATTTTCCTTTTATTTTTGACAAATTTTTCGCATGAAAAAAATAATAATTCTTACACTAAGACTAAACCTCTATCCTAAAAACCATGTTTAATCACTATTGGTAGCTAAAATACATGAGTGGATATTTGTGAACATTTTATAAACTTATAGTGAATACAGTGTTAACTCTAAAAAACTGTATTATAATGGGATCAATATCGTTCTGAGGTGAGTTACGTGGAACAAACTTTAAAAATTACAAATGTTTTATCAGATCCAACACGTTATTATATTTATCAATACATTACGAAAAGACATAAGGAAGTAACTGTCCAGGAAATCGCAGATAATTTTAATATTCATCCAAACGTTGCCAGGCTACATCTTTCAAAGCTAGAGGATGTTAATATGCTTGTATCAGAGACGCAAAAAACTGGAAAAGGCGGGCGTCCAAGCAGACTTTATCGTTTATCAGATGATGTGATACAGCTTCATTTTCCGTATCGTGACTACCAGCTCCTTTCAAAGATTGCTATGCAATCATTGCTTTCACTTGGTGAAGCTGCTAAACAGGCTTTATACGATACAGGTAAAAAGTTTGGACATGAATTAATTGAGCAAGAAACGAGCCGTTCTGCTCAATTTAATGAGTCGCTTTCATTCGAACAAAAACTAAATATTATTAAAAATGCAGCTATCATGTCAGGATTCCATCCAGAATTTGAAGCAAATGAAGACGATTCAAAAATTTATTTTCAAATCTTTAACTGCCCATTTAAAGAAGTGGCTGGAGATTATTCAGAATCTGTTTGCGGTATGCATTCAGAGTTTCTTAAAGGGATGTTTGAAGCATTATTTGGTTCTGTAGAATTAGTCGAAAATGCAAATATGCTAAATGGCTGTGAAACATGTGCTTATCATGCAATTGTTACAAAATAATGAAATAATAGTTCAAAGGATAATCGGAAGCATGAACCCGTCGCGCTTCGCCTATATCCTCGTTAATCAATATTCATAAAGAGTGGTTTACTTTTAAGTTGGGAATAACTTATAATATGTAATGATGTACTTGTAATGGTAAAAGGAGGGATACATATGGATCGTATGTACAGAGTATTAGGATTCTGGACAGGGATTTTTGCAGTCATGTTCTTCGTAGGCGACATGTATACAACATCTTTAATCTTCTTCGGCCAAACAGGATTTTTCCTGCTTTTAAGCTACTTAAAGCTTTCAGAGCGTATGTATATGTATGTTTTTGCCGCATATTTAACAGTGTTCTTCGTTGGCTTCACTTACTGGTCAACGTTTATGATGACACCAGGAGTAAGTGGTCATTAAGAATTATACCTACATAATAAAAAAGCGATGTAAGCATCGCTTTTTTATTTTTTTCTATTCTATTCCTTTTTTCTGCAATATTACATGAAATGATCCGCTAATACTTGAAGGCATAATGAGACTCCGAATCGCTCGATTTCTTTTGCTTACTTCTGAAAAAGGGTCGGGGTCATAATGATTCTGCAATTCATCTAATAAACCTGTAGTTAATAAGAATTCATCCTGTCTCCATTTCTGCTGAAAAGCCAATCCTAACTGATTCCCAATTCGGATAAGAGAATCAAAATGAACATGACTTGTAATATCCATCTCTCCTGGATGCATGAGTACATGATTAAATTGCTGATGCTGATAATATCCTCGAAGACTGCCATCTCTTCTTCCTAGCTCCTGCCATTCTTCGTTCGTATAACCGTAGTCAACAGTGAGAACCAATCCTTTTGTAAGCGCATTGGCTATGTTACTGATAACCTCCTCCATTAATAAAGGAATTTCAATTCTTTGTTTATTATTTAATTTTAATCCGCTGCTCTTAATAAAGGTCATTATCTTCTCATTTTCCAATGGTACAGCTATTTCAACTAACTGATCATTGTTTAGGCCAATCATCAGCTCCATCAATTGTCCATTATGGTTTTCGATAACATGAACAGGAAGAGCATCAAACAATTCATTTGAAAAGATTAAACCCTCAAATGGATTAATTTCGTCTAAACCTTCAATTTGTTTCACGTAATCGTTAAAGTGCAGTACTTTTTGCTGCACCTTTCGATGATACGGACTTGCTTCTAAAATATAATAACGAATCGGGACCGATGAAAGGTGATTCCATTCATCAATAAATGCTTTTGCAAAGCGGCCAGTACCTGCTCCAATCTCACATATAGCCGGAGCAAGCTTCAATTTATTCATTTGCTTATAATACCATTTCGCTATGGATTTGCCGTAAAAATCTGATATATTGCTTGAGGTGATGAAGTCCCCTTTGCGGCCAATCTTCTCCTTTTCTCTCATATAATAGCCGTACTCGGGGTGATAAAGTGCCACTTCCATATATTCCGCATATGTAATCCTTTTGAATGGGTGGTTCGATATAAACTCTTTTAAAAAATTTATCATAAAAACTCCTTTTTTAAGTTAACACTATTGACACGATGAAAACTTTATTATATTGTAAATTAAGTAGCTTAACTATATCCCCTCCCATTATATGAATAGAACATCCCCCAGAAAAGCCCTTCTCATTTGAGAAGGGCTTTTCTATTTCATAGCCGCCTTTTCCACATTTCAAATGTTAAAAGCCATTTAAAAATGGGTTTGTATCCATCTCTTGTCCGATTGTAGTGGCAGGTCCATGTCCTGGAAGAACGATCGTTTCTTCTGGCAACCCTAATAATTTATTATGTATGCTATTTAATAGCTGCTGATGATTTCCGCCAGGCAGGTCTGTCCGCCCAATGCTTCCATAAAACAATGCGTCACCTGCAACGACTAAGCCTGAATCCTTGATATAAATGGAAATACTCCCTGGTGAATGTCCTGGAGTTTCATAAATTTGGAGGGTAAAATCCCCAATCCTGATCTCTTGTTCATTATTGATAATAATATCTGCAGGCTTGCCGCTAATATTCGGTATCATTTCATAACGCGAGGAACCATTTAATGCCGGATCAAGAAGCCAATCAGCCTCTTTTTCATGAATATATACCGGAATATTGTACTCCTCCCTAATATCATCAACTGCTCCAATATGGTCAAAGTGAGCGTGTGTCAGAATAATCGCAACCGGCTTTAATTTCGCTTTCTGAATATAGCTGCTCAGCTTATCACTTTCCTCGCCAGGATCGAAAATTAAGCAAATATTATTTTCCTTTGACAATATGTAGCAATTCGTTTGTAATGGACCTAGTGGAAGCTGATTCCATTCCAATACTAACACCTCCAAAAAGCTTAATTTAGCTCTATTCTACACTATATGGATTGAACTATTAAAGGAAACGGCCTTAAAATATATTTAAAGCAATCCTAACAAAGGAGAATAAAATGAACATATTTTATGCGGTTGAAGCAAATATTATTATGGAAGAAGTACCTGACTTTAAGGCTATTATCCTTAGTGACACTAATGTTTTTGATTTTATTGAAACTATATTTATATATGAATCAGAAAAGGATGCTGTTGAATCAAAGATTTTATTACTCGAAGCTGGGTTGTTTGAAAATCAGTTTGAGCTTATCCAATTAACCCCCGGAGTTATAGGAGACACCTTTACAGATTTCGGATTCATTACAAATTCTCATACATTTCTGCTAAAAGAAATGGTTTGTGGATTTTCAATATGCGGCGGTGCAAACGAAGCGATTCAAATGGCTCTATTTCAGCTTGAGGAGCATTTGATTTTTAATACTGAGAATGAAAAAGCGGCTATTTATTTCGTGGAACATCATTTAAAAGATTTAGTAAAGGGGATAGCCAATGCGTATGACATAGAAGTGTCATTTTTTGAACTCGACAAACAGAGGAAAAAAATATAAAATATAATATGAATGTAAAAATAAGTTACATACAGGTTTTTCGAACGAGTTTTTCTTAATTTCTAGGCATTTGCCTGCTGTTGATCATTAAAAGGGGGCTATTTATTATGGGACTAGTCATTATTTTTGCATTGGTTGCCGTTCTTGCAGCTTTTGGTACATTAAGTGCACTTAAGAACAAAAATGTTCTTGGTATCGTTTTCGGTGCTGGCTCATTTGTTTTTTTTGGCGGATTTGCTCTATTAACACTAATTAACAGTGGTTATCCTGCTGTACACTAATTTTTCAAAAAAGACTGTCCTTGTAATAAAAGGACAGTCTTTTTGATTCAACCATTAATAATCTTTCACTAACGGAATAATTGTTTTTGTTTCTAAGTTAATCAGTTTTTCAAAATAAAACCCATACAAGCATTTATCTCCGCTTGGAGCACAGCTTAATGGCTCATTCTTCATGTTATCTATGATAACCTTTTTATCTCCATTTACGATATCAAACGAAATAAGCTGGAATCCATTCGTATACGTATCCGCATCTGTACTGAAAAGAGGCTGTAAGGAAATAAAACGATGATTTTGGTCAAAGTCAAAGTAAGGAACAAGCCAGTCTGAAAAACGTGTTAAATGCGGTACAGAAATGGAAGCAAGCCTCTCAAGTTCCTTTGAAAAAAAGGTGTATTCTGCTTCATTGCTATTTTCTGGATTCACCGTTATGGTCATCAATAGATCTTTTACTGTCTTTATATAATATATTTCATTAAGCAAAAATTTTTCATTCGGCTCATTTATGTTTCTTTTGACGAGAGGAGCAAAGAGAGAGAGATCATTTTGACTCCAGTTTAAGTAAATTATTTCATCTTTAGCAAACCAATATACGAATGGCTCCTTATTTTCAATCTCATCCAATGTCTTATCCTTTATTGATAGCAAGTATACTGAATAATCCCATCCCTCCGTAAATGACGAAATAAGGATTTTTTCTTCATCATAAGGATTCCATTCGAAATGAATTTCAAATGCACTTATCCGTTTATTCAAAATTTCTTTTCCTTTCGTATCGACAATCGAAATGATCCCTTCATATGAATTTGGAGCGGAATGAATCAACACTTGATTGCCGGAAGGGCTAGCCATTACTGATGAAACAGGTGCCTCGCTTTCCAATATCAAATGGGTTTCACCTGTAAAAATATTATAGGTGTATATATTTGTCCCTAGTTCCACATTTGTCATATAAATTATCGTATCATTATTTAGCCAACCATTTATTGAATTAAATTGTCCTTTTTGAATAGGAACAGGGGCTTGGACTTCATTTAACAAAAAAGAATGAGGAATCGCTGCCTTATGTAATGATTGACTATGCTTCTGGATTGGCTGTATCCCTGTTTCTTTCTCGGACTGACACCCAACTAATAAAAAGAGGAGGAAAAAACATAATAAATAAAACAATATGCCAGTGCTTTTAAATTTTTGTATCAAATCCTCCCCCCTTTTTCCCCTGTACATAGTATTACGGAATAAAATCTAAAATGTTTCATTATGGCTATTCTTTATTAAAAGGAAAAAGCCGAAAAACGGCTTTTATCATTCATTTTACATGTATAAGGCTGCTAGGTAAATACCAAGCACTTCTTCAAATATTTCATCAAATTGGGATAATGGCAAAGGATTTATTCCCTTTCCGAGCTCAATGGTAAAACCAGGACGGCGGAATTCTTTAATGAACCAATCTTTATAGCCTGCATAGCTTTCGATATATTGAACTGACCTATATCCGCTCACTCTAGCAAACTCTCTCGCCAATACACTTGATTCTGGGGGTTCCATTCCTTCATATCCCCAATAAAATTCCTCCCCTTGTGTATGAAAGGCAAGCGCACGGTTAAATTGTCCCGATCTTGTTAGTTCTGCCATCGCAATGGCCTCGGGCTCAGTTAATGGGGCACTACCCGGATAATCTCTAGCGGCTGGGGACTTTTCAGGGGACCTTTCCTTTTCGGTTTCCCATTTTGCAGGAAATTGATCATTTAAATCAACACCTCTAATATTTGCTTTCCAGCCGCTAAAATTTGAGCTTCCCCGATTGATTCCAATCACTCGCTCTCTTACATCCTCTGTAGGGCCATTTATCACTAAATTTACCCCATCCGCATTTACCATAGGTACAATGGAAATATCTACTGACTGGTATAAAGGCATCGTCTGGAGTCCTCTTATCGGTTTCACATTTGTTAAAGATAATAGGAAATGGTTCAATAAAGCCATTAAAATCCCCGAGGTAATCCATTCATTAGCATGAAAAGAAGCATTAAAATGAACTTTTTTTGTTCCTTTTCCTAATCGAATCTCTTGAATCGGCTTCCCAAGTACAGTGTTGCCTATTGTGTTTATCTTTATGAATGGATAGATGGTTTGTAAGCTTCGAATATCCTCAGTTAGAGCCTCAAAATTATAATTCCTTTTCCCATTGACAATGGGTGTTATCACCCTGGATGGGATTAGTATGGTTTCCCCTGCTTGAAGGTGGTTTGGGTTTGTTTTTGGATTCATTAGGAGTAATGCATCAACGGATAGATGTCTGGCCTGACTTAGCTTCCAAAAGGTATCCCCATTCTTTAGTTTATATGGAACTGCTTTAAATCCTGGAATCTGGATGTCCTGTCCTATGTTTAAGGAGTTTGGATTAATCGAAGGATTTGAATCCGTTAATAAATTCAGAGGGACCATGAAAAGGCGGCTATAATACCACAGTGTATCTCCAGCACGTACTTTAACTTTCATTTTATCTTCCTCCCTTATCCATTCATTTTTATGAATGTTTACAGAAAAAAATGCAAAGGGAACAAAAAAGCCCGCAATTATATGATTGCAGACTTTCTCTCTTTATTCGGCATTAATAAGTACTTCATTTTCATAAAGGTTTGAGCCCATAAGCTCTTTATCCTCATAGAATCTCAGCAAGTCACCATAAATAATCTTGTCGGAGTATTCGAGCTCATTTTTTGCTTTTTCTATATATGGTTCACAGGCGTTACTTTCAGTAGGCTCTCCTGTTTTCTTATCATAGCAAGTTTCACGTGTGTAAATATAATCTTTTGTAATAAAACTTCCATCCCTCAGAACAGTAAATTCCAATTTATCCTTTGAGAATAAATCTGAACCAAAATCGATATTATTCTTCGTGTTAATGCCTAATAAATGAAGAATTGTAGGTTTGACATCAATTTGACCAGAGACAGTGGATAATGTTTTGCCCTTTTGTCCAGGAATGTGGATGATGAATGGCACTCTTTGGAGCTGTGTACTTACAAATGGTGTTACTTCCGTTCCCAAAAACTCACCCATTGTTTTATTATGGTTTTCCGAAATGCCATAATGGTCTCCATAAAGAATGATGATCGAATCATCATACAAGCCCTCTTCTTTCAGCCTTTCAATAAATAACTTTAAAGCCTCATCAGTGTACCTAACAGTTGGAAAGTAATTATTAACTGTTTTATTATTTGACGTATACGGTTCAATAAATCGATCCTCTTCATCTATTTCAAATGGAAAGTGATTCGTTAACGTAATAAATTTTGCGTAAAACGGCTTCGGCATTTCCTTTAAATGCTGAATCGATTGTTCAAAGAAATCAATATCTTTCATTCCCCAGCCTACAGAGTTCTCTTCCGTAACTTCATAATCAGGCAGTGAGTAGAAACGGTCATATCCTAATGATTGATACATAATATCTCTGTTCCAAAAGCTCTTATTGTTCGCATGCAAAGATGCAGTGAAATAGCCATTATCGCTTAAAATATCAGGTGTCGCAGTATATTCATTCCCAGAATGTGTAAAGAATACAGCCCCACGGCTTAAAGGATAAAGGGAGTTCTCTACGATAAACTCTGAATCTGAAGTCTTGCCCTGGGCAGTTTGGTGATAAAAATTCTCAAAATAATAACTATCCTTAATAAATTGATTTAAAAACGGCGTGATTTCTTGCCCATTCACCTTTTCATTAATAACAAAACTTTGAGTTGATTCCATAGAAATTAATATGACATTTTTATTTTTTGCAATCCCAAACATTTCATCGTCCGGTTTTTTGTAGTTAGCATGGATATAGTTATCAATATCCACTAACTCACTGCCATCAGCCAATGCTCTTTGTGCAGATGACTTCGATTGAAGAAACATATCATAAATATGGTAATTATACGTTCCGATGTTTTTGACAAGCATTTCGCGGTCAAATGTACGGGTAAGCAGCTGAGGACGCTCCGTCTCAGAAAGTCCAAGATTAAAAAAAGCAATGGCAGCTGCAATTAAGAAAAACGCTCTTCGGTCGACTTTAGAAAATTCTTTGTACGAAATAAAAGCCGGTTTAAGGACGACAATTATTGCTAAAATAATAAAATCAGCAAAATACAGTATGTCAGTAAAGCTAAGCAATTCATTCACACTACTGCCGAGATCACTCATATTGCTAGTTTGAAAAAGGACGGGAATCGTTAAGAAGTCGTTAAAAAAACGATAAAAGACGACATTGGCAAACAATACCGCTGAAATAGCAAAACTTGAAATAAGTATATAGCGATTACGGTTCTTTTCTTTAAGAAATAAGCTAATCCCAAAGATAAAGAGTAGGAAACTCAATGGGTTGATGAATAAAATAAATTCTTGCTTCCAATTTTCTATTTTAATATCGAAGCTAGTTTTATAGGTAATGTACGTTTTTAGCCAAAGCAGCACAATCGCAATTCCAACAAGCGATATCTTTGACCATTTGAAATTCTTC
>NZ_JBALOZ010000219.1:0-4066 GCF_036965125.1 Bacillus sp. JJ1503 | reverse complement strand
TCTCATTATTCACCAGTCTTGTGTTCTTTCTAGCAATTTATCAATTTCAATTCGTCTGATTATATAGCTGAAATCACCTTCATCTGCCATTTCTTCGGTAGCATCTAACAGTTTATCAATATCGGCATTAATTAAAATCATAATCAGAACTCCTCTAAATATTATTTAATAGGTATTTGGATGTTTATTTTTATAAGAGCATTCGACATTATGAGAGATATTATGGGGGTATTTGTAGGAAAAAAAAAATTTTTTTTAATTTACCCGAAAAAGACTGGATGAAACCTACTTATTAAAATGTTATAAAATAGACTTTATTCAAGTCACAAATAAAAATAATCATTAATATACTGTAAAGTAAATTCACTGCTTAGTTCTTCATCAAATGATCAATAGAAGGTGTTCACATATGAGGCCTGAAGTAAATTCGTATGAGTTTGCAAAGGTTTTACAGTCAGCCCTAAAAAAAGGACAGAATGAAAATCACTTGACCTTACATGATTTACTAAGTGAAATCGCAAGACAACTAGAACCAATTATTAAAAAATAAGAAAAAGACATTAATAAAAACAAAAGAAATCGATCTTTTCTGACGATTTCTTTTGTTTTTGCCTGTAACTATTTTCGCTTGTTTAAAAAATATAAAAACCAGACGGCATGATTTTGTTCATCTGAAGCGGCTCGTTTGAATGCATTTTTAATATTTACATCTGTTATCTCATCAGACACACCTAGATAGAAGTCTACCGTTTCCTGTTCATCTACAAAGGCAAACTCAATCCCTTCTTTGTAAGTGTTTGGGCATTGTTCCACGATTTGAGGTTGTGGCTGCCTGCCTGTCAGATTTACATATAGTTGTGTAAATTGCTGTAAATGTCTAATTTCATCTTCTCGAATTTCAAGGATTTGCTTCCTTTCTATTTCGGTTGTCGCCAAATTAGCTATTTTCTGATAGCATTGGACAGCACTATATTCTCCATTAATGGCTTTAGTTAAATCCCTGAGCAATTTATCTGTTTGTCTGTACATATTTTTGTAATCGTAATAAGGATACAAACGAATACCTCCTTAGTTTTTTTCCTTATATACTATGAGATTCATTTTGGAAGTGATTATTAATAATGCTGATGTCATATCAGGATCTAGTCATTTCCGCCAAAGCAAATGCAAAAAAATACGCCTCTGATTTGCCAGAAGCGTATTTGAGAAAATATTTAAGAAACTTTTTTATGTGTGATGAGCAGCGTATTGTCTTTTCTAATAATCAATCGAGGCGCAGTTGATACTAAAAGGACAACGGCGATTGAGCATAATAGCCACGCTCCAATCATGGTAGCTCCATTTGCTGCAAACGAGAAGAGGAATGGCGACATGCCCTCTGGCGCATATTCTCCAAAGAAAATAACGCCTGCAATGAAGTGCCAGAAATAACGTGCCAGGCTGCCAGCAAAGATAGCAGCTATCATCCAGCCAATTGCTTTCTTTTTCGAACCGAATCTGATCTCTTTTTGAATAAAATTATAGAACAGGCCAGCAAATCCAATACAAGCAAAGGCAATAAAATACTCAATAAAGGCTTGAGTTGGAGTGGCGATCCATGCATCCCCCATTGCTATTTGCAAGACTCCCCAGAGCAAACCGGAAAGCAAGCTGACTTTTAACCCCCAGCGGAATGCAATAATAAAAATGGGAACCATTGCGATTGAAATAGAAACAGATGGTATTGGTTTAATCGAAGGCAGTAAATCTAAAACAATGGCAAAAGCTGCAAAAAATGAGCCTTCGATTAATGCGAGTAAACCCAATTTTTTCATAAAAAAATCTCCCCTTTTTTTGTACTCCGTTACCTCAAGGGGAGAATAGAAAACAACAGAAAAAACCTTCTATTCATGCCACATTCCTGCGCTAGAATTATCTAACAGGTTCGAAGGGTCAGAACAGTCTCCTGTTCACTCTCAGCGAAAAGCTCCCCTTGTGGTTACGTTTATGTAATTATGATTCCAACATCAGTATAGTATAGTTTCCAACATTTGTGAAGGATCATTAGCTTAATAATGGTTTATATCTTTATTCTAATAAAAAAGAGCAAAATATTGCATAGATTTGTTAGCGCTTTTCAATATTACACATTAAAACCATCACATAGAAACCTTCAATAATAATGTTCGCCCTATTTTGGCTAAATCCCTAACATAGTAGTCTTGAAAACATGTGTTAACCATTTTTTTCATCTTTTTACATTAAAATGGCACTAGTCCTTCTTTACTATGCTCCTTATAATAATAAGGTAACAGTAAGGAGGGAAAAAGTTGAAATTACAATTTAAAAAAGCTTCAACGATGGTACCGATTATTGTTGGTTTCTTGATAATTGTGGCAGCAGTTATATGGGCTGTTCAAGCTGGAAATAAAGAAGTAGCCATCCCCTTTTCCTCTGTTGAGAAGTTAATAGCCTCACAAAATGGAGAATTGGTTACAATAAACGAGCATAAAGATGGAAAGCTGACGATTGTGACGAGTGATGGTGAATATAAGTCCCATGTACCTCCGAATAGTCAGATAATCGATAAATTAGTAGAAAACTATAATGTTCAATATACATTTTCTTCAAGCAGTCCTTTTACACCTTGGATTCTTGGCGGACTAATGATTTTACTTGTAGGGCTTGGCGTTTATTTATATAAATCTGGTAAAGGCGGACTAGGTGCTGCAAACACCATGAAGGAAAGCGTATCTAAAGCAAGGCCCCTCCCTTCTATTTCTCTTGCTGATGTTGGCGGTATTCAAGGTGAAATGAAAGAGGAGATTATGCAAACACTTTCCACTCTCAAAGATCCAGACCGTTCATTAAAAATGGGCGTAAAACCGCCGAAAGGGATTTTATTATATGGACCACCAGGCACAGGTAAAACCCTACTGGCACAAGCTATTGCCAAAGAGATTGGAGCGACCTTCTTCTCTACTAGCGGTTCAGCCTTTAATGAAATGTTTGTTGGTGTTGGTGCATCACGTGTCCGTACATTGTTTCAAAATGCTAGAAAGCAGAAGCCAGCCGTCATTTTTGTCGATGAAGTAGATGCACTTGCAGGAAAAAGAAAACAGCATGGCGGAGAGGAAAGCGAAAAAACATTGACTGAGCTTCTTGTTCAATTAGATGGCGGTCATTCGAATGATGGAATTCTTTTCATCGCCGCAACAAACCGTAAGGATATGCTCGATGATGCATTCCTACGTCCTGGACGAATTGATTTCTCTTTTCATGTTCCACTTCCAGATACAAAAGGAAGAAAAGAGATTATTGACATTCATACGAAAAATCGTGTGTTAGCTGATGATGTCATAAACTCACTCGATGAGCTTGCAGAGAGCACTTCTGGGTTTTCAGGTGCGGACCTTCATTCTCTCTTTGAAACAGCGAGCAGACGGGCTGTTAGAAATGGTCAGGAAGTAATAGCTAAAGAAGACTTGGATTTTGCCCTAGATCGAACCATTCTAGGAAGTTCAACTAGATCTTTACAAGATCAGGATACAAAAAATCGTGTGGCTATTCATGAAGCAGGTCACGCCCTTGTTGCTGCTATTACAAAACCAGGTTCGGTTCGTAAAGCAACTATCATTCCCCGCGGGCAAGCGCTTGGTTATGTAGCGCCAATTCCAAAAGAGATGCATTTATCAACAACGAGCGACATGCTAGACCAAGTTGCTATGATCCTCGCAGGTGGTGTTGCGGAACGGATTTACCTTGGAGAACACAGCATTGGTGTAAGTGGTGATGTTCAGCAAGCGAAGAAGGTCATCGAACAAATGGTTGACACTGGCTTGCTTGAAAATGGGTTTACCCNNAAAGTGGAAAAAGAAGTAAAAATGCAGGAGCTTTTCCAAAAAGCATTAGAAAAATCTGAACAACTCATCAAAAATAATAGTCCACAATTCGAAGTTTTAGTTCTAGCCCTTATGAAAAAAGAAACTTTAGAAGGTACTGAGGTTCAGGATATTGTAAATGGCGAGCAATTAAAAGATATGGCTATTGTCTAATTTGCCGACTCTAAATGAGTCGGTTTTTTTTT
>NZ_JBALOZ010000218.1:0-9249 GCF_036965125.1 Bacillus sp. JJ1503 | reverse complement strand
CTCTCTGCTTGGACTTTTTGTTACCAATCATCCCTCATAATGACCTTTAATCAAAACGCAAAATCTTACCCATCCTCCAAGAGAATCTCTACACAAAAAAAGAAAGGGGACCGCTCCCCTTTCTCAAAATATATATGTTTACCCCTTAGATTAACCCTTTAAAGTATCCCCTTACTGAAAAAAGTCGCTGAACTGATTGAAGTTCCCCTGTAAAAAGTCGAACGCGATGCTCGGCGCGACTCCAAACAACACAGTCGCCACTACGCACACGCCGATAACAATGCCGAGACCTGCTGGCAGCTTGATTTTTGCCTCTTGGTCTGCAGCTGGTCGGAAGAACATTTGCACGAGCACGCCGAAATAGTAGAAATACGATACGACTGTTGTCGCAATCATAATGGACACTAACACATAGCGTGCAGGTTCTACGGCAAGCGCACCCATGAAAATGTTAAGCTTCCCGATAAAGCCGGCTGTTCCCGGAATTCCCGCCAAGCTGAGAATAAATACAGCCATCGAAAGCGCCAAAATCGGTGCCTTTTTGTACAATCCCGCAAATTGGGAAATATCCTCTGATCCTGTTTTTTGCGTGATCAGTTGGATAATCGCAAATGCCCCAAGGTTCATGAACAAGTATGCTCCTAAATAGAACCAAAGTGTATCAAAGATAAAAACTGATAACGATGCGACTACTACAAGCAGATAGCCCGCCTGTGCAATACTTGAGTATGCGAATAGACGCTTAATGTTTTTCTGTCTTAAAGCTACCACGTTTCCAATAATCATTGTTGCAGCTGCAAGGAAGGCAATATAATCCTGAACCTTCATAAAGAGCGGCATTGAATTTGGAATGTCTGAAGATGGTGTACTTAAGAACACCACAAGCATAATTCGAATGAGAATGATAAAGCCGGCTGTTTTTGAAACGACGCTCAAGAAAGCCGTAACAGGTGTCGGCGCTCCTTGGTACACATCAGGTGCCCACATATGGAACGGAGCCGTTGCCAATTTAAATGACAGCCCGACAAAAATCATGAATAAAGCAAGACCCATTAGATAGATGTGCTGCGGGTTCGTTAATGCCATTAACCCCCGAGCCATTTCAAGTAGGTTTGTTGTCCCTGTAAGACCATACACATAGCTCATACCGAAAAGAGTAATCGCGGTCGAAATTCCGCCATTAATGACGTATTTCATAGAAGACTCGTTCGATAGAGTATTTTTCTTGCGAAGGCCCGCAAGGATATAAGATGGAATCGAAAGCAACTCAAGGCCGACAAACAGCGTAATTAAATCGCCGCTTGAAGACATGATCATCGTTCCGAGCAGGGCGGCAAGGAATAAATAGAAGAACTCTCCTCGATATTCAGTTAGCCCATCCTTCGGTTCATAGCTCGTTGCCAGAATCATAACAAGCGCAGCTCCCAATAACAATAGCAGCTTAAATGCCTTCGCGAAAGAATCGAGTCTAAAGGTATCATACAGAATCGATTCCGCTCCGTGCCCAAACAAGCTGAAAAGGGACGCAAGTGCGGCTAGAATCCCCGCAAGACCAAGCCAACCAAGGATTTTTCGATTCACCGTCTTCGGCATAAATAAATCTAATAATGATAGTAAAGTGGCTACACCGAGGATGATGAACTCAGGTGTCATGATGCTCCATTTATATGATAATAATTCTGTAAGATCCATCCTTCATCACCCTCCTATCCCAAGCATGATCGTTTCAAGTGTGGATGTTAGCGGCTCGCTTAGTACACTTGGGTACACACCAATTAATACAATAATCGCTAGTAAAACTAAAGCTGGAACCCATTCTCTGCCGCGAAGATCGGTTACACCCGCGAATTCACGATGGGCTTTTCCATAAGTAATGCCAAGAACTGCGCGCAGAAGGTAAATAGCTGTCAAAATAATTCCCAGTGCTCCTACTGCTGCTAAAACCGGCATTTCTTTAAATAGACCAAGGAAGGCCATAAATTCACTCACAAATCCGGACATTCCAGGCATTCCGAGTGAAGCCATTGCTCCAGCTAGCAGAAAGCCAGCTGTGATCGGCATTCCCTTTGCCAATCCGCCAAGGTTTTGGATGATGGATGTATCCAGACGCTCGTAAAATACGCCGACAAGGAAGAATAGAAGTGCAGCAATCAATCCATGTGAAACCACTTGGAAGATAGCTCCTTGAATTCCTGCCTCATTCATCGCCCCTAATCCAATCAACACAATTCCCATATGAGAAATGGATGAATAAGCAAGTACCATTTTGAAATCTGTTTGAATCAATGCTAAGAATGCACCGTATAGGAGGTTCACAACTCCGAGAACAGCGATTAAGACCGCTAATTCCTGGAACTGCTCTGGGAAAATCCCCATCCCAAAACGGATGATCCCGTAAGCCCCAATTTTCAGCAAGATACCGGCATGCAGCATAACAACTGATGGAGATGCCTGTACGTGAACGCGAACCATCCAGCTATGCAGCGGGAAGATTGGCAACTTAACGCCAAATGCTATTAACAAGGCAATCAGCAAGCCCATTTTAGTCCCTTCCGAGAATACGGCATGATTGACGTCAGCATGCATAATAGCCATTAATGCGTCAATATTAGACGTTCCTGTACGGGAAAATAGCACCATAATCACAATGAGAAGCACTGCAGATCCTAATCCGTTATAAATTAAGAAGCTGAATGCTGCTTTTTCTTTTTCAAAATAACCCCATTTTCCAATCAGGAAGAAGGTCGGAATTAATGTAATTTCGAAAAAGATGAAGAATAGAATTAAGTTTTCGGCAGCGAACACACCAAGCATTCCTACTTCTAATAGAAGGAACAGCATAAAATAGCCTTTCCATTCTTTTTTAATATACATAGAAGCAATGGCTGCAAGAGTGGACAGTATCGCTGTCAGCACGACCATAATAAGGGAGAACCCATCTACCCCAAGCTCGTAATTTATCGAGAATAAATCCCCTAAACGGTTCGGGTCGCCAAATTGAACCCAGCGCACACTCTCGCTTAAATCAGCTAGAGAAGCTCCGGCACGATATTGAAAAAATGCCACTAGCGACAAAATCAGTGCTGGAAGAGTTGCTAGGAAACCGACCGTCTTAATAACCGATTCCTTTGTGTTCGGAATCAATGATAAAACTAAAACACCAACTAAAGGGGAGAATACTAAGATTGATAAGAAATAAGCGAAATTCATCTTAAATACCCCCCTGTTACCGCAAATACGACTACTAAAATAGCTAATCCTACAAAAGCGACCGTTCCATATCTTTGTACTTGGCCATCCTGGAACTTCGAACCTAGTTTTCCAAGTGCGACTACTGTTCCAGCTACTCCTTTTACAACGCCTTCAACAAGGAAGGTTTCGATGTAGCGAAGGAAAATACTGAAGAACTTCGTCACCTTTAAGACGGTCAGCTCGTAAAACTCATCGATATAGTATTTGTTATATAAAATATTGTACATCGTTTCGGCACCAAGCCAGTTGCGTGAAAGTGAACGCTTGCTGTAAATCATCCAAGCTAGGAATATACCAAGCAGGGATACAACAGTTGCGACTATCATAATCCACGCTGGACCTTCAATATGTCCGTGACCGAGCGCCGGATTTCCGTCTACTAACCAATCACCAAGGAACGTTCCGAACCATGGTGTATTGACATAACCTGCCACAACAGCAAGGACTCCGAGAACCATCATCGGCACCGTCATCACACTTGGCGACTCCTTCGCATGGCTCATATCGCTACGCGATTCGCCCGAGAACACCATGAAGAACAGGCGGAACATATAGAATGCTGTAAAGAATGCAGCCACAACTGCAAGCCAGAATAATACTGTATTGCCGTGTGCCCAAGCAGCAATTAAGATTTCATCCTTACTGAAGAATCCTGAAAATAATGGAACTCCGCTGATCGCCAATGTTCCAATTAAGAACAGAGGGCCTGTGACACGAAGCTTTTTCCATAGTCCGCCCATTTTCTCAATATCCTGTGTATGAACGGCATGGATAACACTTCCTGCAGCAAGGAAAAGTAATGCTTTAAAGAAAGCGTGAGTCATTAAGTGGAACACACCCGCCACATAGCCGGCAGAACCAAGCGCCAGCATCATATATCCAAGCTGGCTGACAGTTGAGTAGGCTAGCACTCTTTTAATATCCGTTTGCACAAGACCAATGCTCGCTGCAAAAATCGCAGTAATTGCTCCAATGACAGCTACGGTCATAAGCGCGGTTTCGCTTGCTGTGAAAAGCGGGAACAAAGCCGCTACTAAATAAACCCCTGCTGCAACCATTGTCGCGGCGTGGATTAATGCTGAAACTGGTGTTGGACCTTCCATCGCGTCCGGAAGCCAGGTGTGAAGCGGAAATTGACCAGACTTCCCAATAGCTCCAACAAAAATCAAAATTGCGGTTAACGTAATCATCTTAGTTGAAATCGATCCAGCTGCTACAGCCGCAAAGATTTCATCATATTCAAAGCTGCCAACCTGCCAGAATAAGAGAATCATTCCGATTAAAAGGCCCACATCCCCAATACGCGTCATGATAAACGCCTTTTTCGCAGCCTTCTTTGCTTCATCTTTATAAAAGTAGAAGCCAATCAATAGGAATGAGCCTAAGCCGACAAGCTCCCAGAAAATATACGTTTGCAATAGGTTAGGAGATAGTACAAGCCCTAGCATCGCAAAGGTAAATAACCCTAAAAATGAATAGTAAACATGAAGTCTCTCATCCCCGTGCATATATCCCTTTGAATACGTATGAACAAGGAAACTGACGAGTGAGACGATTACTAGCATTAATGCATTTAACTGGTTTACTTCAAAACCCGCTGTTAACTGAACATCCCCAATTGTCAGCCAAACAGCTTCTGCCTTATGGGTTGGTGACGAAAATCTTTCAAACAGCACCAACAACGAGTAGACAAGAGATGCAAGCGAAAGCAGAATTCCTATGTAAGCACTCGCATCCTTAAGCCGTTTGCCGAAAAAGACTAGGAATAAGAACGATAAAAGCGGGAAAAGCGGTATGATCCATGCATTCTCCATCAATATCACAATCCCCTTTTTTGAACACGCTGGTAAGTTTTGTCCGTCTGTAAGGTCAGCGTGTTAGATTGAGGCAGGTTATACTTAAAGCGGGCTTTTTTAGCGCAAGGAAATAGTTATATGACTTATTTCCTATTAAAACACACATTATTTCCCGGAAAAATATTTTACTAGTATAACAAGCAGCCTCTTTTATTCGTGAAAAGCATTCCTTAATGCTTCAATGTGTTCATTTCATCAATATTAACGGTTTTCCGATTGCGGTAAAGGGCAATCAAGATCGCTACGCCAACAGCCACTTCTGCTGCGGCAACTGTCATGACAAATAAGGCGAAGATCTGACCTGTAATCGCAGGCGCAGCCCCAAACTTACTGAAGGCTACTAGGTTGATATTAACTGCATTTAGCATTAGCTCAATCGAAATTAAGACAATCACTGCATTTCTTTTCGTCAAAGCACCATATAAACCGATACAGAATAAGATTAACGCTAAGGCAAGATACGCTGAAATGGGAACTGAGCTCATTCCTTCTCCGCTCCCTTCTCATCATCTTTCCTCGCTAAAACAATTGCGCCGATCAGAGCTGCCAATAGTAAAACAGAAGTTAATTCAAATGGAATGATGTATTTAGAATAAAGCGCCAATCCAATTTGCTCTGTATTATTTTCATGCAACGTATTCGGCAATTGTCCGAAATCCAGGTTGTAAATACCGATATAGACTGCAAACGCGAATCCTAATACCCCCAAAAACAACAATACCTTTCGGACGATTCCTGTTTTTGGCTCACTCACATCGTTATGACGGGTCAGCATAATTCCAAATAACATAATGATTGTAATGGCACCGGAATAAAGTAAAATTTGGGCTACAGCAAGAAACTCTGCAGATAATAAAACAAAGATTCCCGCAATGCTAATAAAAGTAAATACTAGCGCCACTACCATATGCACAACTTTGGTAAGGTTCAATAAAAGCACGCCGCCCATGACTGCCACTACTGCTAGTGACATAAACGCAAGAAATTCACCTGAAAACGTCATGCTTTATTCTCCTTCCGTATATTCTCATCATTTTCATCCAGCCATTCGAGGTTTTTGAACAAATCATCCCTGCTGTATTCTGCCAGTTCAAAGTTATTCGTCATAATAATAGCCTCTGTTGGACAAACCTCTGTGCACAAATCACATAGAATACAAATCTCAAAGTTAATATCATACGTATCAATAATTTTTCCTTTTTTCGCCGGATCCGGATGCTTTTTACCTGTCAGCTGGATACATTCAGTCGGGCAAATGTTCGCACACTGATTACAAACGATACATTTTTCCGGATAAAATTTTTGTATTCCGCGGAATCGGTCAGGCAGCGGAAGAGGCTCATTCGGATAATCATATGTGACCTTTTTGCGGGTCAAGTTTTTTAGGGTATATGATAAACCTTTCGCTAATCCAAGCATGTTTTTTCACCCCTTGAATATTAAAAGTGTAAGGCTTTTTAAAATAGGTTTAGCAATTCTTTTAATAGTGCGGTTAAGAAAATATTGGCTAATGCAATTGGCAGGAGAACCTTCCAGCCAAATTCCATTAATTGGTCTGCGCGTACACGCGGGAATGTAGAACGGAACCACAGTAGTATGAAGATAACCAATGTGAATTTAAGTGCGAACCATACTGCACCCGGGATAAATCCTAAGAACGGAAGCGGCAGCCATCCGCCTAAGAACAACACAGTTGTCAGAGCAGCCATCGCAAATAGGTACACATATTCTGCTAGCATGAAAAATGCCCAGCGGAAGCCGGAATATTCGACATGGAACCCGGCAACGAGCTCAGATTCTGATTCTGGCAAGTCAAATGGTACACGATTTAATTCGGCAACAGATGCAATGAAGAAAACGATAAAGGCGATTGGCTGCCAGACGATGAACCAGCCATTTCTTTGTGCATCTACGATATCATTTAAATTTAAGCTTCCTGATAGAAGGATGACGCCGACAACAGACATAACGAGCGGGATTTCATAGGAAATCATCTGTGCCGCTGCACGCATTCCTCCAAGGAGAGCATATTTATTGTTTGAAGCCCATGCTCCTGTTACAATTCCTACTGTAGTGATACCGGAAACGGCGATATAGTAAAGCAGGCCCACTCCGATATCAGCAAATTGAAACTTGTCTGTAAAAGGAATCGTTGCGAGCACCATGAAGGCTGGCGCAAACGCAATGACAGGAGCTAAGATAAATAACGGACGGTCCGCAAGCTTAGGAATAATGTCTTCTTTTAAAAGAAGTTTAAGAACGTCAGCAACTGTTTGTAATAACCCCCAGCGTCCGCCGACTTGGTTAGGACCATGGCGCATTTGCATATATCCCATTACTTTACGCTCTGCTAATATACAATAGGTGACGAAGCCTAAAACCACTAATAGTAAAACGGCGGCTAATAAGAAGAAAATACCGAAATTTAATAATCCGGGACTAGAGTGCAATAGTTCTTCTATCATTAACCGTCCACCTCCCCGAGGACAATATCAATTCCTCCTAAAATTACAATCATGTTCGCCATGTTTTCGCCTTCAAGCAGCTTAGGGAGAATTTGCAGATTATAGAAGGACGGTCTTCTGAACTTTAAGCGATACGGTTCTTTTTTCCCGTCACTGTAAATATAGCAGCCAATTTCTCCGCGTGGAGATTCGATTCTGACAAATGCTTCTCCTTTTGGCGCCTTAATAATCTTAGGGACCTTAGCCATGATTTCTCCCTCTGCCGGGAATTGTTCACACGCCTGTTCAAGAATTTTGAGCGACTCTTCAATCTCTTCTAATCGAACATGATAGCGTGCCCATGCATCCCCTTCTTCTCGAGTAACCACATTAAAATCAAATCGGTCATAAATGGAATAAGGCTCATCCTTACGAAGATCCCATTTTACTCCGGTACAGCGAAGTGTCGGTCCGCTTAATGAATAATGGATGGCATCTTCTTTCGTATAAACGCCTACACCCTTCACTCGGTTCATGAAAATTTCATTTCCCGTCACAAGCTGATGATAACCGACCAGCTGCTCACGCATATAAGGAATAAATTCTTTTACCTTCTCAACCCAGCCCTCTGGTGCGTCCCATTTCACGCCGCCTACACGCATGTAGTTAAAAGTTAAGCGCGCGCCCGAAAGCTCGTTCAGCATATTAATGATCATTTCCCTTTCCCGGAATGCATAAATGAAGGGACTTGTTGCCCCAAGGTCCAGTAAAAAAGTACCCCATGAAACTAAGTGACTGGCAACCCTTCCAAGCTCCATCGCCATGACACGAAGGTATTCAGCCCGTTCAGGAACCTCGATGCCCATCATTGTTTCAACTGCGTGGCAGATTACATAGTTATTGGTCATTGCTGAAAGATAATCCATCCGGTCTGTATACGGGATAATCTGTGTATATTGGAGATCTTCAGCCAACTTCTCCGTTCCACGGTGCAAATAACCGATGACTGGCTTCGCTTCTTTTATGATTTCCCCATCAATTTTGACAACGAGACGAAATACACCGTGCGTACTTGGATGCTGAGGACCCACATTTAAGACCATTTCTTCAGTACGAATCACTGGTTACACCTCCACATCATACGGTTCGTAGTCTTTTCTTAACGGATGGCCAATCCAATCATCTCCAAGGAGAATCCGATACAGATTCGGGTGACCTGTAAATTTAATGCCTAATAGATCATAGGCTTCACATTCAGGCCAATTTGCCCCTGCCCATAATGGCACCAGTGACTCAATGGTTGGTTCATCACGATCAATCTTTACTTTTAACGCAACTGACTGTCTATTTTTATATGAATATAAGTGAACATAAACTTCCATATGTGTTTCAAAATCTGTCCCATGAATTTCAGATAAGTAATCAAATCCTAGCTGCTCATTGTATTTAAGAAATTCAGCAAGCTTGTAGTAAGATTCTTTCTTCGCCGCTAAGGTCGGAACATCTTTGGATAAACTATTGATATAGTAATCTTCCAGCACATCTTGTCCGAGGTGGTCTCCGATAACCTTCACATACTTATCGAGATAAGGCTGATTTGGTGACGGTTTCTTTTCCTCTGCAGGTTCAGCTGCGGCTTTTCCACCAGCTTTTGCCTTCGCGGCTGCGGCAGCTTTTGCTTTCGCAGCGGCAATCGC
>NZ_JBALOZ010000217.1:0-9421 GCF_036965125.1 Bacillus sp. JJ1503 | reverse complement strand
ATCCCACCCTTTGCAAATGTCTTCCCCATTACGAAAATAGCACTCTCAAACTTACGAGTATTCACATTTATCTCAATAACTGCTGTTCCTTCAGGGTTTGAATCATCATCCTCTTGTTCAGTTACATCATTAGGAAACCATTCCATACAAAGTATATAAACCGTCTCATTGAAGATGTTGACGTTTCGAGAAAGGCTATGGCGTTGTAAGTAGTAATGATCTAAACCAAACTTTATCTTTGTGAAATCAATTAACTCTTGTATTCTTCTATCCACTTACATATCCCCTCTGTTCATTTAATTCCTGAATTATATTAGAAAGAAGTAATAGGAACGTCACTTCTCCGATTAAGTCTTTCTGATTTATAACATCCTTTTTCACTCGCCTAACAAGGTTGTTTTTCTAAAATCAGATAATTAGAACAGTGCCTGTGGATTGCGCTTTTTTAATGAATATCGCGCTTTATGAAGCTGCCACCCTGCACTTCTGATACATCGTATATCGCTACAAAGGATTTTGGGTCAATTTCATTTATGATTTCTTTCATTTTGCTTTCTTCCAAACGGTTAATGATACAAGTGATTTCCTTGAATTGCTCATTTGAATAACTGCCAAGTGTCAGCGTATACGTTGCTCCACGGCCCAATCTCTCACGTATGGTTTTAACCATTAATTCAGGTTCAGTAGTGATAATTTTAAAGGTTTTCGAGCCACTTAAACCTTCCTCAACAATGTGAATGACTTTAGATGCTATAAAGTAGGCAATCGCTGATAATATGGCTCCTTGCAGACCAAATATTGTTGATACGACAATAAAAACAAACATATTTAAAAATAGAATTAGATCACTTGTCCCAAAAGGTAACTTTCGAGAAAGCAATACGGCTAACATATCAATTCCATCTAATGCCCCGCCATTACGTAAGGCTAATCCCATTCCAAAACCGATGATAATCCCACCAACAACGGTTATTAATAATGTGTCCCCTTGAATTATGGTTGTTACATGATGCATAAGGCTGGTGCTAACTGCTAGTGAAGCTATACCGAGAACCGAAAAAGCAGCAAAACTTTTACCAATTTGTTTATATCCTAAATATACGAAGGGAATATTTAATAATGCAATTAGAAGTCCTAGGGGTAATCCAATCAATTGTGAGCCAACGATACTCAGTCCTGTCACACCACCGTCTGATACTTGGTTTGGGATTAATACCGCCTCTAGCCCATATGCAGTTATAAATCCCCCAATAACAACCAATAGTGCCCGTACAACCATCATCAGTTTATTGCGTTTTTGTTTTATCACTGTACTCATTCATTTTCCTACTTTCAACTTTTCAATTATTTATGTAATTATTTTTAACACAATTTTACTTTTTAGCACAAATAAAACAACTTGCCGAAACTAAAGACAAGACAACGTTGATTATCATTTTTTTATTATTCAAAACCCTCTGCTTGTTAAAAGATTGTCCAAGAAAATAATGTTCCTGTGAATACGATGTAATGAAAAATGAAAAGGTGGTGAAACCAATGGGGAGAAATGGGGGGAAATGGATAATACATCGGGTATTGAGAGATGAGAAGCTACTATCGGAACATTTGCCCGAAACCCAATTGCTAACGGAAGAATCGTTATGGGAGTTACTTGACCGCCATAGAGTAGTAATAGTGAAACCATGTATGGGACGTTTCGGATATGGTGTCATACAAGTGTCTAAATTAGGAGAGGACCATTTTCAAATTCACAATCAAGCTAAAAAGATAACCTTCTCCAGTAGAGATCAAACATATCGATACCTAATGGATCAAAAACCGAAAAGGAAGTATTACGTTGTTCAACAGAAAATCCCTTTGGCTCATATCGATGGAAATCCTTTTGACATAAGAGTTATGGTACAGAGAAGAAAAGGTTCAACGGAATGGAACGTAACAGGTAAGGTATGTAAAGTAGCAGCTGAACATTTTATTGTTACAAATGTGGCCAGAGAGGTTTTAACCATAGAGGAGGCTAGCTTTCGTTCTTCATTATTCGAGGTCCCTCTCCAATTTATTTTATCCGAAATTGACAGAGTCTCTCTACTAACTTCCGTTACATTAGGTAACTATTATTCTAGCCAACTTACTTTCGGACTTGATGTAGGATGTGATCAGAAGGGACATATTTGGATTATTGAAGTGAATCTTGCCCCTTCTATTGTCCCTTTCAGACTTTTAAAGGATAAATCAATGCTGAGAAAAATCAAAAGCTTCTATAAACGGTAGAAAAACATTGTTAATGCAATGGTATTAGTTAATTAAGGAAAAAGGACGAGTCCATAATGGATCATTACAAAACATGTAAGATCAACCTTTTAAAAACTTGAAACACGGTTAGCATAAATTGCTCCACGCTGGGTAATCTTTTTTTCTCAAGGTGGGGTAGAGTCAGGAAAAAAACGCGGTTACAAAGTTAAGCCCAATTCCCCCATTTTTAACATCGCTAAGAAATTTGTCTACCATTAGTATAAGGTTGCCGATTCGAAAAAAACGCAACAAATTCATTTGAAGTTGTGCTAACATGGCAATACTAGATTTAGAGAATGGAGATGATATCCAATGAAAATAAATCAATTAATTGCCAACAATATTAACCGTTTAGATGCCGTCTTGCCGGAAGATCAGACGCTCGGAATTGCTGGTTTATCCGGATCTGGTAAAACTACATTTTGTCAAACCATTGGTGAAGAATCCAAGAAGCGTCTCGTTTCCTTATTGCCAAAGGCTGAATATCAGTACTTATTTCCAAATATTATGGAAACTAATTTCAGTGCCATCAAGATGGAAGAGATGCCTTTAGTACTTTTTCTCGGAAGATCATCCATTTCTTCCAATCCGCGTTCAACAATTGGCACGCATACTGGCGTATTTACAGAGATTCGTGGAAGACTTGCCGAAAAATACGATCTTTCCCCAGAAGTCTTTTCATTTAATAATGAATTAGGCTGGTGTCCTAAGTGTAAAGGCCGCGGTACTAATAATAATGTCGAATGTCCAAAGTGTGAGGGAAGGCGCTATAATCAAGAAACCCTGCAATATACGATTGAATTATTGGATCAGCCACATAATATTTCCGATATCAATAACTTGAGCGTTGAAACCATTCTTTCACTAGCAGATGCTCTAAATCTTAGTGAAGGGAAACAAAATATTCTTAAAAACATTATCAATATGAATATTGGTTACTTAACATTAAATCGCATTATGGGTACATTGTCAGGTGGAGAATTAACACGTCTTTACTTGGCAGAGTTTATGGCAGTAAGTGAAAATACCGTTATTATTATTGATGAAATCTCTGTTGGTCTTGATCACCAAACACTATTGAACATTTTAGAACAGATTAAACATTTAGGCTTTAAGAATCAAATTTGGCTCATTGATCATTCAGACACAGTGCTCGATACAACGAATGAGCAATTGTTCTTCGGACCTGGCAGCGGAAAATATGGTGGAAAAATTGTAGAAGTATCTCCTCGTCCCGAGCCAATCGTTCTGGAACGAAATCAAACAACGCCAACAGAATACTATCAATTTCATGATTTATATTGCCGGAATATCCAAATGGCAGAATTTCAGATTCCAAAAAATAGACTGGTAACCGTTACGGGTGAATCAGGATGCGGGAAATCTACACTTATCAATGAATGCATAGCTCAAGATTTTCTGAAGCGATACAAGAAAGATAAACTCGTTATGGTAGGTCAAGATCGAAACCAATCGATTACGAGCCGGTCAACTGTTGCAACTTTTCTTGATATTAAAAAGAAGCTCACAAAATATAGTGAAGATATTGATGATATTTTTCTGCGCTCGATTGAAGATATTATTGATGAACTGCCAAAAGAAGACATCGTACATAAACGCTTAAGCTTATTAATCAAACTTGGACTTGGTTACTTGACATTAGAAAGAAAAACACAGTCTTTATCAACTGGTGAATTTCAATGTGTCCATTTAGTTTCTGAGTTGTTTGCTAACTCAAGAAATCCACATACGCTTTTTATATTTGACGAACCTTCAAAAGGTTTATCACAAAATATTTTAAATCAATTCATTGATAGCATAAGAATCATTCTGCAAGATGAATCCGTCTCTATCATCATGATCGAACATAATTCATATATGCTAGCAAACTCCGATTTTATCGTTGACTTTGGTAAAAGACAGCTTGCACCTGTGGAGCATCTTGATGTTGTCAGTCACGATGATTATTATCGTCTTAAAAAAATCGATGCGACCGCTGCACCATCGCCTATTTCTTCTACACTCAAGCAGCAAAATGGAATTACCTATTTAAAAGAAAATCATATTGCCTACTTTAAAGAGGCAGAAAACGTCTATAAGGGCGGCATCTTAAAAAGCTTATCATCAATGGCCCGCTTAATTTATGGTGAATACGAATCTGACAAAATCGCACCTGTGATCGCAATTGATTTAGAAAGACACTTGTATAGTCAATATAGTTTTCTCTATGAAATGGGTGGATTGATCAACTATATTGTAGCAGCTCATCCGACTAATAAAGATACGAGGAGATTTGATTTCTTTTCTCCGGACAATCATTGCCCATCATGCTCAGGACGTCTTAAGATTGAAATATTTGATAAAGATCTTGTCATTCAAGACAAAAATCTTCCATTCTGGGATGGTCTATTCTATCCAGAAATAATGGAAGTATTAAAATTTTATCAATATCCAAAGTTAGAATTTCTATTTGAAGAAATTAAGAATGAACTTGGTCAAGATTTAACAAAAAGCTATCATGAGATGTCAGATGAAGAAAAGCATACATTTTGGTACGGGTATTTTGAAAAGTCATTTTATGATAAGAAAGGCAAGGCACGTAGAACATGGGTCGGTTTTAATACGATCCTTGGTATGTATATTGTTGTTTCAAAATCAATCATTAAGGAGCAAATGAAAGCTTCTAAAGAAATGATTACATGTCCAATTTGTGAGGGTACTGTTTTAAACCATCATAAACCGCTTAAATTTGGAGATATAGATATTCGTGAAATAATCAATCAGCCGATTGACCAAGTATTGAAAATAACTGGGAACTTACCTGAACTGGAAAAATTGAAGTCTATTGTAGGCGGAGATATGATTTTGACAGAAGACGTCTCTCTGCTGCCTAGGGAAACACAAGTCGCGCTGAAAATGCTTGAACTAGAACTAGCAAGCTTTACGGGTTATGAAATGGTATTACAAAATGTCTTACCATTCTGGGGCAGTATTAGCGGCAATATCGAATCCATCAGCCTTAATAATCGAATCACCATCAGTGATTTTGCCAATATCACTGAGACGAGAGAAACGATCATAGATAAGTATTTCACCAATGGAAAATACAAAAAACTAACTTATGTCTATGAAGCGTTTGGCTACAAAAAATTAATTACCCAAATTAATAAAATTAAAAAAAGCCATCCATGTCCATTCTGTAAAGGGAAGAAAGTGATATCAGAAGATAATCTCCATGATGGCGTGTTTAAATTAACCATTCCATGTGTAAGTTGTTATGCAAGTGGCATCAATGATGATGGCCTAAAGGAGCTTGTTGATGGCATACAAGTAAAAACATGGTTAACTGGAACAGTAAGTGATGTTGTAGATGAAGGCTTATTAACAGAAGCTGTTGCACATATTCCCATTTTCAATCGTATACGTGAGTTGAATAAACGAGATATGATGGCAGTGTATCAATGCCTTGAGCAACATAATTAAATTAGAACACGTTGTTGTTCTAGTCCGAGATAAATTCGCATTTTTACTGTGTCACGGAGGGATAAAAGCCTAGGAGAAAATGTAACAGTTTTCTCTCAGGCTTTTTTTGCTTTTTGGAAAGAATAAAATTGGAGGTGTTTATTAAATGAATACAGATTGGATGAAAGTATTTGTTGCTGCTTTCTTTGAAGCTGTAGGACTAAAACTTGTTTCTTAATAAATATATTGAAGGATTTATTGTTATAAAAGTGTTTTGGTCATTATAAGGTCCGTTTGTTCTTCATCACCCATATAAAAGGAGTGAGCCCCAGTTTGAACAAACCCCATTTTCTTATAAAAAGCAATAGCATTTTCATTTTTTTCCCATACGCCTAGCCAGATTTTCTTTTTCTTACGATCCATTGCAATTTCCATAGCTTGATTTAGCAGATATTTACCAAGCCCATGTTTTTGGAATTTGTTCTTTATGTAGATCCTCTCGATTTCAAATGATTCTTTACCCATTTCTTCAGACTGTGCTTCATTGGTATTGACCTTTAAATATCCAGCCATTTCATTATGAAAATAAACAAAAAAGAATTCCGAAGACATATTGGATAATTCTTTTTCTAATTGTTTTAAGTTAAATGCTCTTTCCAAATAGGCATTCATATTTTCGGGTGAATTCTGATCTTTAAATGTATCGTTGAATGTTTCAATACTTATTTCTTGGAGTGTTTGTAAATCTTCATGGGTACACTTTTTTAACTTTATTGTCATTTAGATATGGCTCCTTTATATATTTAGTAATCTCTTTTGTTTCCCTTTTTTATTAATTCCCAGTCTTTTTCAATATTTTTTCTTACTCTCTGAAGGAGGTTGAAAATGGTTTCTGCTTCTCTTTCGGAGAATCCTGTTAATGCGACACTATTCGAATGATCATGTTCTTTTTTTATGAAAGGATAAACATTTTTTCCTTTTTCAGTTGGAAAGAGTTTTTTTATTTTTTTGTTATGTTCATCATCTTTCTTTTCAATAAAGCCATTCATTTCAAGTTTTTTAATAGCACGAGCTGCAGTTGTTCGATCAACTTTTATCATCTCAGCTACCTTTTCTTGAATGATTCCAGGGTTTTCACATATTCGCACAAGGTACAAATACTGCCCTTTTGTAAGGTCATATTCTTTAAATTCGATATTGCTTATTGAATCTAATGCTCTTGCTATCATTCCAATTTCACGAAGAATTTCCTTCATAATTAACTCCTTAGGCACATATTTTTGTTGCATATGCAATAAATTTAGCATATATTAAATTTAACTTAAATTTGTTGTATTTGCAACAAAACACAACGATAAAGAGGTCGAGTGGAGTGAAATATGTTTATTTTGTATTAGGAATTTTAATATTAACCTTTGGTATTTCTTTGACTATACAATCAGATCTTGGAACATCACCTTTTGATGCACTTTTGGTAGGACTGTCCATAAATGTGGGGCTTACCGTGGGAAGCTGGGAAATCATTATCGCTTTCATATTAATCTGTTGTAATTCACTTTTAAAAAGACAAAGGCCTGAAGTTCTGGGGTTATTAACAGCATTTATAACGGGTGTCGGTATTGATATGTGGCTTTTTTTATTACACAATTTGATAACACCTGAACTATGGTTCAACAAAGTTGTTTGTTTTGGAATCGGCTTAGTTGTAATAGGATTTGGAACTGCCATTTATTTACACACAAATTTTGCACCAATACCAGTTGACCGATTAACATTAATCATACAAGAAATAACTAGAACAAATATATTTTTTTCGAGAACATTCATTTATCTCGTATTCTTGATCATGGCATTGATTTTTAATGGGCCGATTGGCGTTGGTACTTTATTAACCGTTTGTTTAGGCGGACTAATACTTAATTACTTTATGCCAGTCACTAAAAAAATATTAGACCGCAAATTAACACATTCTCGTACTTCATCAAATTATGATAAAGAAAAAAGCCATTCAATATAGAATGGTTTTTGTTTTTGTTGCTACCTGCAAGTAGAGTTAAGAATACCGATTTAATAGCGTGAGGAACTCAGCCTGAAGCATTATTGTAATTTTTTTCGAAGTTGTTCCGCTGCATACAGTGCTTTCAAGTCTTGTGCAATATCACCCGGTCTGTTTCCTTCTCCAATAATATATCCTTCAAAAGTTGTCCCTACAAAGTCAAAGATATGTTGAAACTGCTGAATCATTGGTAAACCTTTAATGTATGGCTGATCTCCACCCACTGCAATGACATATGCTCTTTTCTGAGACATTTGCTTTTTAAAATCGGGATACTTGGTGTCTCTTAAAGTCTGGGACCAACGATCAATAAAATTTTTCATTATTCCTGACATGCTATACCAATAAATCGGTGTAGAAAAAAGAAGAATATCATGCGGAAGAATACGATCAATAACGACGTTGTAATCATCATTCACTTCGGGAAATCCCTCCTCTGCATGCCGTTTATCTAATATCGGTTCTATTAAATATTCCTTCAGATATATTTCTTCCACAACTAAGCCTTGAGTCGCTAACTTTGTCAACGTCTCTGTATTCCCGTTTGGACGGCTTCCACCGTAAATAACTGCAATGGTCATCAGTAATTCCTCCATTTTGTAGTTGATTTGTTAGTTAGTATTTACTATTTTGTAATGAAACTCAGAAACAATAAAACGGATTATTTCGATTGAATCAATCGATAATTACGATTAAGAGGAGGTGAGCGAATTGGAAATTAAACAGCTGATTACTTTTAAGATCGCCGCAGAAAATTTGAACTTTACCCAAACGGCAAAAATATTGAATTTTGCACAATCAAGTGTAACGGCTCAAATCAAAGCCCTTGAGGATGAGATTGGCAAACCCTTATTTGAGCGTTTAGGAAAAAGATTAATTTTAACAGATGCCGGATATCAATTTAAAACATATGCTGAAAAAATGATTCGTTTAAGTGAAGAAGCGATTACGGCTGCAAACGGAGAAGAAGAACTATCTGGCATTCTAACAATTGGGGCTCAGGAGAGTCAGTGTACCTATCGATTACCTCCAATTCTTAAAGAATTCAAGGCTGCATTTCCAAAAGTTAAACTAGTATTTAAACCTGCACATTCTGACGAAATGGCGAGAAAGCACCTTATGGAGGGATTATTAGATGTTGCTTTTATTATGGATAAAAGGAAGCCTGAAGGATCGTTAAGAGTGGAGCAGCTTATCAAAGAGGAGTTAAAACTAGTTATCACACCAAACCAACCTAAATCAGCTTTTTCAATAGATGATCTGAAGCATGAAACGCTATTACTCACAGAAGCTGGTTGTTCATATAGGAATATGTTCGAAGAATCCCTAAATTCTCTTGGAATCTACCCGTTAGATAAAATAGAATTTGCCAGTATAGAGGCCATCAAACAATGTGTAATTGCAGGTTTGGGCGTGGCATTACTGCCTGAGATGGTTGTAAAAAAAGAACTTGAAGAGGGACGATTAAAGGAATTACCGTGGAATGCTTCTTCATCACCGCTTTATACTCAAATTGCTTGGCATAAGGATAAATGGATGACACCACCTTTAGATGAATTTATTAACTTAACTCGTAAGATGTTTCTGTCTGTATAACATCATTTATTTTTACTC
>NZ_JBALOZ010000216.1:0-19281 GCF_036965125.1 Bacillus sp. JJ1503 | reverse complement strand
AAAGTCCAAGCAGAAATGCAGGACGGACATTTAGAGTGAAAGAGGCTCTTGAAAAGTCCAAGCAGAGAAGCCGGATGGACATTTAGAGTGGAAAAGGCGCTCGAAAAGTCCAAGCAGTTATTATATAAACGAAAAGATGCCACCCTCCAAAGGGCGGCATTACCTTACTAAATGCTAGATTCATAGATTTTCAGATTTGCATAAATGATTTCTAATGTTGGTGCTTGAATATTGGTGGCTTGTGCACGTTTTAATAAGTAACCGAAAAAATGATCTGCTTCAATTGGCAGCCCCTTTTCCATATCTCTTTGTAAGGATGACCTAAATTCATAGCCAAGTTTCTGCATTTGAGATAACTGAACTTCTTCAATCTTCTCAGCGACAGGTGCGTCAATGGCTCTCATGATGCTGACTGTCTCCTTAAGAACCTTTTCGATTGTGTTAAGACCAAGCTCCTGTTCGCAAATGGGTCCGCTAGGCGAACGGAATAATGAAGTAACTCCTGAAGCAGTTGTAATAAATAAATATTTATGCCACATATCCTGCATAATGTTTTCGGATAATCGAAAGTTTGCTTGAGTTCCGGATAAGGCATCCTGAAGCCTCAAAATACGTTCTGTTTTCTCGCCATTTCTTTCCCCGAATACAAGGTCATGGGCTTGACTTTTTTGCAAAACTTTTCCGGAGTTGTCAAGGGTAGTTTCAATAAAGCATAAACCTCCAATAACCCGATCCTCCCCGAACACCTCAACAAGCTTTTCAATATGGGCAATCCCATTAAGCAATGGGAGGACCATTGTTTGATCTCCGGCATAAGGCTGGATACTTTCAATGCCGCCATCCAAATGATAAGCCTTCGTTGAAAGGATAATGACATCGAACGGTTCAGCCTTTTCTCCTGATAATAATGTTTTAGGTTTTAGACTCAGATCCCCATGAATACTCTCGATCATCAATCCATCACGGTCAAGCTGCTGTTTTCTTTTCTCTCTAACAAGAAATGTAACATCCTCCCCTTTTTCAACAAGGCGTCCGCCAAAATAACCGCCAACTGCACCTGCTCCTACGACTAATATTTTCATATTTTTAAACCTCCTAAGTAGATCTGCTTCTGCATCTTCTTGATTGTCTTAATATTATAATAATTGATTTTGAAGTTTCTATGAAATGAAAAGTACCATTAATTATTTGCCGGCGGTATGATGACTGGATTAGGACTGCCAGTTCCACCACCATTATAATATTGAGGCACTTTACCAGGATGAAACCAGTCGCCGATTTTGATCTGGTTGGACACCTCAATCGGTTCTTCGATTAAAGGGATAATGACGTTCATATGCACTCTTACATTTATATAGACTTCGAGATACGTATTATTAATGCCTGTTTCCACAATCTTTGTTTCTAAATCTGAAGTGACATCTCCAAGGATTTCTAGCCTGACGGGGATTTCTGGTCCAAGATTGGAAAGTAACGTCATCTGTGTGGCCATACCTAATGGGATATGATAAACAATGCCTTTCGAGCTTTTTGTTTTTTCTTTATCAATATTAATATCATTCTTGAAATTTTCCAGCTGATCTAAATCTCCAGCTTCAACCAAATCTAAATATTCCTGTACTCTAATCGTTAATTCCGAAATGACTTTATTGTACTGGGGGTTAAAACTGTAGCTGGCTTCACCCGCATTTTCATGCTTCACGATTAATTCATTAATATCAATGCTTTCTGTAGCCTTTTTTGCAATCGCATCATTTATTGCCTGAACTGCGAATTGGCGGGCTCTCGTTTCGGTAATCCCTATTAATGTTGGCTCAAGCTTTTTGTTTATGATAATAACACTGAAAATGGTTATTAGGATAAAAATAACAAACGTAATCAGAAAAACATATTTAAAGGGAAGCGGCCCCTTTTTAACAGTCCATCTCCTTCTTCTTTTTATGAGCATTCAAAACCCTCCCAACTGAGCTGTTCTTGTTTAGTCGTTCCTTAAGTTCCACGAAAAAACTGATTCGGGCTTTGTACAAATATATGACCATAACAAGAAAATAAACATGCACAATTTGTCTGTTTTGAAAGGGTTTTGTAGAATGGTTAATTTGGTCAGCTTTTTCGGAAAATAACTTCCTGATCAAGCACGACTTCTTTTGGAGGGAACTCCATAGGTGGAGCATATGGAATTAATGCAAAATGGATCTCATTAAGATCAGATGGCAGAGGAGGGGAGATGAGAAAGCTCATTTGTGTATTCCCGCCGCCGCCGCGAGATCCCTTTTTTGCTACCTTATAGTCGATAGTGTCTGTTACCTCAAGCATTAAATGTGGAATAATATGTCCTATGTTTTCGTTTTCTTTATTTTTATAATTGATTTCTAACGTCACGATGCTTCCGTTCTCATGCTGCATCGCATGAGTTAAAATATATTCAAAATCTCCGACAGTTGATTTTTTCATAATTTGAATAACACCTAATAGCTCACCGGGCCCCTCTGGCATGTAAAATGGCCCGCTTCCATCATTTAATTCATGCATAAGCCAGCCGATCTCTGAAACCTTCATCTTATATTTTTGTGACCACTCCTCCAATATTTCAGCAGGAGGAGAATAACGCTTTCCTTTTGCAGCAGCTTTTCTTTCACATAAAAGTCTAATAATTTCTTCGTCAATTTTTTTATAAAAATCGGTGTATTCCCTTTTTACTTGTTCAAATTCAGACCAGCCCAATTGATAACCTCCGTAGATTCATTTTAAATTAGTTTAACAAAATTGGTTAATTAAACCAATTAATAAATGTAAGCATTTTGTTGTATCAGGGAAAAAACACTAACATAGAGTTGTTCAATGTAAGGGTTTTGTTGCAGTACCGAGTAAAACGCTAACATAGAGTTGTTCAATGTAAGGGTTTTGTTTCAATCCTATAAAAAACACCAACCATCCATAAAGCCGAAGTAAAAAGTGATTAAAAAAGTTGAAATATTTCAAATTCAATCTAATTACAAGTAATATAAAGGTTATAAAGACATTTAGATATTGGAGTGATCGTGATGAAGGCAGTAATTCATGCGGAAAAGACTGGTTTAGAGGGACTTACATATGGAGAAATAGCGGAAATGGAGCCAAAGGCGGGAGAAATTAAGGTAAAGCTTAAAACAGCAGGATTAAATCATCGTGACCTATTTGTTCTTGAGCGCCACAAGTCTACAGAGCCTCCTTTAGTCATTGGTTCTGATGGGGCTGGAATCGTGGAGGCAGTTGGAGAAGGAGTGACTCTTGTACAAGTTGGGGATGAGGTTATGATAAATCCTGGCCTTGGCTGGAGGGAAAAGAGTGATGCACCACCGGCCGGCTTTGAAATTGTCGGTCTTCCTTTCCATGGCACCTTTGGTGAATATATTATTTTACCAGAGGAAAATGTGGAGCAAAAACCAGAATATTTAACTTGGGAAGAAGCAGGTGTACTGTCATTAGCAGGACTGACTGCTTATCGGGCCTTGTTTACAAGAGGAAAAGTCCAGCCGGGAATGAAGGTATTTATCCCGGGAGTTGGCAGCGGGGTTGCAACATTTTTAGTGCAATTTGCGAAAGCTGCTGGGGCTGAAGTATATGTAAGCTCACGTTCGAAGGAGAAATGTGAGAAGGCGTTAGAGATTGGAGCCTACAGAGCTATTGATAGTCATGAAGATTGGAATACAGCATTGGAAGGGCTGAAGATGGACCTTGTGATTGAATCTGTCGGTGCCGCTACCTTTAATAAGTCACTAGAGATTCTTCGTACAGGCGGAACCATTGTGACATTTGGAGCGTCAGCGGGAGATGAAGTCAATATTAATCTCCGGACCTTTTTCTATGCTCAGCAAAATCTTCTTGGATCCACATTAGGGAGTGCAGAAGAATATAAAGAAATGCTGCAATTTGTAGAGAGTCACCAGATTCGGCCGGTTATGGATAAAGTTTTTACCCTTGATCAATTTGAACAAGCGTTTAACAGGATGGAACAAGCCAATCAATTTGGTAAAATTGGTTTTAAAATAAGCTAATCTTTTTTAAAACACCTCCATCTTTTTGGGGTGTTTTTACGTTATTCGAAAAATAGAATATAATATAAAGAAGAAAACCAATTATTGAAGGGACAGGAATCATATGATTGTCAAAAATGATGAAGAATTAGCGGCTTTAATAGAAATTGGAAAAATTGTTGCGGTCATCCGCGATGAATTGATTGCACGGACGAAGCCTGGCGTAACAACGAAAGAACTGGATGATTATGCAGGGGAGCTTTTTGAAAAATACGGTGCGGTATCTGGTCCAAAAGGAGAATATGACTTTCCGGGTTTTACTTGCATCAGTGTAAATGAGGAAGTGGCACACGGCATCCCGGGAAATCGAATCATTACCGATGGGGACCTTGTCAATATTGATGTTTCTGGATCCAAAAACGGATTTTTCGCAGATACTGGATTATCGATTGTGGTTGGGGATTCAAATGAAAAGCTTCTCCACCTTTGTGAAACAGCACAGAAGGCATTTGAAGAAGGGTTGAAAAAGATAAAAGCAGGCTCAAGGCTAAGCATGATTGGAAAAACAGTCAACAGAGTAGCCAATCAGAATGGTTATACCGTTATAAAAAATCTAACTGGTCATGGAATTGGAAGATCTCTCCATGAGAAGCCAGATCATATTTTAAACTATTTTGAGCCTTGGGATACCCAATTGCTTAAAGACGGAATGGTCATCGCATTTGAACCATTTATTTCAATGGGAGCGGAAGAGGTAATGGAGCTTAGTGACGGCTGGACATTCGTGACACCGGACAAGAGCCTGGTGGCACAATGTGAGCATACAATTGTCGTTACAAAAGGCGAGCCGATTATAATTACGAGGTAAAATTTAACTTCATGAGAATGAATAAATAGGAATAAACATACATGAAAGTCCTCATTATATGAATTTGATTTAAAATAAACTGCAGCCCTCCCGTAAAATATGGAGGGCTGTTCAAGTGTTTTTTCTTAAAAAAATTTAACACAAACTGGCTCAGGGAAGCTGACTCGATGCAGTTGCCAATTTTGGAACGCTGTCATGACCTCTCATGGATACTGTTTTACCCGGATCCCATAGAAGTTAGATTTGCCAACTTTTGATTCATTTTAACTTATTGTAAAGGACATGGAATTGGGATTGGTCAGCTATTGTGTCCTTTAACCTCCTTTTATAGGACATGGGGTTGGAATTTGCCAGTTTTTATGTCCTTTAAACCCCTTTTAAAGGACATGGAATTGAGATTTGGAGCATTTGTGTCCTTTAACCTCCTTTGTAAGGATATGAAAGCTAATGTTCTGCCTGGAGCACAGACTAAAGTTAGTAAAGTGCAACTACTCTTCTATCAAAAACTCCCTTTATAATTGAAATTCAAATAACATACAAATATCCACCGATTTATTAATTTTTTGGAACCTTTCTGCACCAATTGAGGTCTAATGAGCACAAGGGGGGATGATGGTGCTTTCGGAAAATGATGTTCTTCTTGCCCAGAGCGGGAATCAGGAGGCTTTTATACGATTAATACGAAATTGTGAATCTTCCCTTTATCGGGTAGCGAAGGGGATTCTGAAAGAAGAATTGGATTGTGCAGATGCAATACAGGAAACGATTTTGAAAAGTTATCATTCTATTTCTAAGCTGAAAAATCCAGCCTATTTCAAAACATGGCTAATTCGGATTTTAATAAATGAATGCAACGATATGTTAAAGAAAAAGCAGAAAAGCCTCTCGTATAATAATATGGAAAACTTGGCTGAGCCTCAAAAAGCTGAAAATGAATTTGATGAATTAAGAGCAGCTATATCAAAGTTAAATGAAAATTACCGAACAGTTGTCGTGTTATTTTATTTTGAAGATTGTTCCATAAAGGATATAGCACAAGTTCTTAATATTAGGGAAGGCACAGTAAAATCAAGATTAAACCGCGCACGGGCGATGCTCGCAAACTATCTTAATCAGGTGAATGATGAAGGGAGAGATGAAGATGGACCACTCAAAATTTGACACGAGCATCAAAAAGATAATAAAAGAAGAGGAGTTTGAAACACCTCTTGCAGTAAAAGATCGAGTCTATCATACCCTTTCGAATTTGCCGAAAAAGAAAAAATCCTTTACTCTTCCAATAAAGTATTTATTAAGCGGGGCAGTTTGTATAGTCCTTACTGTCGGAGCCATTTATTTTTTAACAAGTGATAAAACACTCCTGTCCACTGAAAACGCTGCAGAGAAAAAAGACAAAGACGAGAATATCGTTATTCATGATTACCTATATTCTGGGGAAAGCGAGCATTGGATAGCGACACATGAATTTTTTGGAAAAGGTGTATTTTCAAAAAAAGAGAATGGACGTATTGGTTATGAAAGTGAATCGGAAGAATTTTTTTATATCGAGTATAAAGGCGAATTTGCAGAAATAAAGGGAAAACCTTTATCCTATAGCTTTCAAACAACCGCAGGTGGAAGCGGCAGATCATTGGACGAAATGGATAAGAAGTCATTCTCCAATCATTCAGGGCCAAATAGCGGTGCAATGATGCAGGAAAATGAAACGGTTGAAGTGATAGTGGAATGGGATGGGAAAAAGGAAACCTTCCTCCTGCACCCAGATAACACAAGGAACTGGAATATAACTCCAACCTTTCCTGCACCATCTGATGGAGGACATCAATCTATGTTAAGAGGCTTAAAAGGGAAGGCAGTTTATATGGATTCAGAAGACATAAAGGCTGGTAAAGCTTACAAAATAAGATGGTTTTTTTGGGGAGAGGATTTAAAGGAGAATCCAGGAGAATCTCTTACAATAACTGCCACTCAAAAGGATACAGGTAAGAGGATTGAGATGGTTCGGGCAAATAATTGGGAAATTCCCCTTCCGCAAAATGAAGATTTAAAGGATGTACTAAAAGCACAAGCCTCACAGCATGTAAAGATGACCTTTCCATCTTCTGGAGTATGGAGGCTTGATGCCCATATCGGAAATAAGTATTATGCTAGCATTGTTTTGGAGGTAAAATAAAGCAAAGAATGCCCAACTGATTAAGAGGGCATTCTTTTTTTACTCAAGCTTACTCCAGCCATTTCAGAATTTCGGTTCATAGCGATTAGTAAAATAAATCCACTCACTATTAGGAGCAAACTTGTTGTAATAAATACAGCTGAAAAGCCAAAATATCCTGAAATAAGTCCGCCCATTACGGGACCAATAATATTTCCGAAAAAGCGCAGACTTGTATTGTAGCCAAGAACTTCCCCCTGCATGGCGATGGGCGCCTCCTGCCGGATATAAGCAATCCGGACGGGAATAATTCCTCCGATTGTCACGCCAAGAGTAAATCGAATGAGCACCAGCTGCCAATAATTCGTGACAAATCCTCCGGGCAGATAGAAAAGGCCAGCCAGAAAAAGCAAAATAACTAGAATTTTGATATAGCCGTAGCGGTCGGCAATTCTTCCCCATCTTCTAGCCATCATCAAATTCCCCAGCCCACCTGCAGAAAAAGCAATTCCGGCAAAAAATGCAAGGTTTTCCGTACCATGAAGCTCACTGACATATAAAGAGAGAATGGGCTGGATGCTAAAGTGAGCCATTTGAATAAGAGCTGAAATGAGCAAAACGGTTAACAAAACAGGGTGGCGAATAATATGAAGAATGACTTCTTTACTAGAATAACTTGTTTTCTTATCTTCCTTATTCTGCAGAATGATTTCTTTCGTTAATAATACGAGCAGAGCGGAAATAAATATGAAAATCGAAGTCCATTTAAATGTATCAGCATAACCGAATATATCTGCAAGTGCACCGCCAAGCATAGGACCCATCAACGAACCTGTAATACTGCCGGTCTGTAAAGTCCCCATTACCTTTCCTGCAATATTCTTTGGGGTTTGAGTTGAAATAAATGCTTGCGACATCGGAATAAAGCCTGTAAAGATCCCCATAAAAAGCCTGAGCATAAAAAGCTGCCAGACAGAAGTGACGTATCCCATGAGGAAAATGGATAAGCCCATTCCTAAGCCTGAAACAATGAGAATTTTCTTTCTCCCGTACAAATCACCAATTCTTCCCCAGATTGGCGAGAAAAGAAAAGCCGCAACAAAGGTAATGGCAAACGTCCATCCAGACCAATGCTGTACATAAGCCGAGGAAAAATTCCCAAACGTCTCAATGTACAGAGAGATAAATGGCAAAACCATCGTCATGCTGCCAGCCACGAAGAAATTGGCGAACCACATTATGAATAAATTCCGCTTTGAATCAGGATTCATTCCTTTCTAACACTTCTTTCCTTTTTTATTTCGTTTCCCTAAATATAGTATACATCAGATTCCAAAAATATGAAGGAATATGCAAATTAGGAGGGATGGGCAAGATGTACATGTGAAACCATAGGAGCAATGAAGGTGAAACCTATTATTGATAGGTCTCACCCTTTTTTAGGGGTTATTCCTAACTCTTTAGTCATTTTACTAAAGTCTAAAATATTCCCATCTATTGTAAAAAAGTAAACATTATTTTCATCATCAAAAATCATGATGTAAGGGTCTTCTCCAATTGGATAAAAAATACTCATTTCGTCTACAAGAGTGTGAATCCATTGATTTTGAACTTCAAGAGGAGGGCGAAGAGGAATCCTGACAATAAAGCCCTTATTCGGAATTGGATTTATTTTTTTATAAACACCGGAAATATTAGATAGATATTTTTCTGCTTCTAAATGAATGGTAGCAGTAGAAGGGATTTCTTTTATAACCTTTGCTTCATCTATATGATATACTTCAATCTTCTCCCCTTGTTCCCTGGCATGAATAGGTGAGGTATAAACAAGTAATCCTATAAATAACATGCTGAAAACTATACGGTACAAAGGATTCACCTCCTCATTAATAATATGACCGGGCAGGTGTCTCACTATTCCTCATAAAAGCTGACAAAGACTAGACATCTTTTGCGTGATACGCTAGTATCAGTAGCGAAAATACTTTTCAAAAAATGAATGTTTACATATAAGGAGTCCTTTATGACACAAACTTTAATTAGCGAACTAAAACCATTTATCCAAGAGGTTTGGAAAAAGTCGAATTTCTCACAGCCTACAACGATCCAGTCAAAGGCAATACCTGCTGCACTTGACGGAAAGGATCTTATTGCTGAATCACCGACAGGGACTGGTAAGACGCTGGCTTACTTATTGCCGATTTTAGAGAAAATTGAAAGCGATCAAAAGAGCATTCAGGCCGTGATTCTTGCTCCTTCCCAAGAACTTGTCATGCAAATTTTTGAAGAAATTCAAAAGTGGTCTGAGGGCAGCGGAATTCGGGCAGCCTCTTTTATTGGGGGCGCCAATGTTAAGAGGCAGCTGGAGAAATTGAAAAAACATCCTCATATAGCTTTGGGAACACCAGGGAGAATGCTGGAGTTAATTAAACAGAAAAAACTAAAAATGCATGAAGTTAAGACGATCGTGCTTGATGAGGGAGATCAAATGCTTGTTCCTGAGCATTTAGAAACGATCCGAAATATCGTGAAGTCCGCTTTAAGTGATCGTCAAACGATATTATTTTCTGCCACTTTGCCGCAGGGAACAGAAAAGCTGGCACGCGAATTAACAGCAGATCCTGAAATCATCAGAGTTGAAAAAGATGAAACGATCAACGCTGCCAATGTTGATCATATTTACTTTATTACGGAACAAAGAGACAAAATCATGATGCTTGAAAAAATCTCAAGACTGGAATCCATTAAAGCACTTGTCTTTGTCAAGGATATAGGGAATTTAACAGTCATGTCAGAGAAGTTATCTTATAAAAATATTTTAACAAGCACTCTGCATAGTGATTTAAATAAAATCGATCGGCAAAATGCCTTAAAGGATTTTCGGACAGGAAAGACGAATTTGCTGCTTGCGACAGATGTAGCGGCTAGAGGGTTAGATATTAAAGATGTCACCCATGTCGTTCATTTCGATTTCCCAAAAGATTTGAAGCAATATGTTCACCGTTCAGGAAGAACTGGGAGATTTGGCGCGAGCGGAACAGTTATTTCCTTAGTTACAGAGAGAGATGAAAGAGAACTTAGGAAATTTACGAAGGAGCTTGGCATACAAGCTTCAAAGAAAGTAATGCGTGCTGGTAAAATAATCGATTTCGATGAACGAAAATAATCATTAGAATAAAGTTTCAATATTCGCCCATACTACTTTTTGAAATAGTAAAAAGGAGTCGAGGAAGCTATGGGCAGAAAAAAACAGGGTAATGCAAATGCGGAACGCAATAAGAATGCGAAAAAAGGCAATCGGACGAGCTCAGAGTTAGTCGAGTTTACAACAGGCCATGATAATCCGCAAAAAAGCCGCCGACAAGAGTAATAAGGGGCAGTTATAATTTTAAAAAGTAGGCTATGTTAGCGATTATTGTTGATTACCAGCCTACGTGCGAAAAGGTTTTATTCGGGACGAAAACAAGAGTGAGCAGGTATGCATAAGGCTGGTTTGACTGCCAATAAAATACACTTGCAAAGTCTTAAAGAAAATAGAAAAAATCCTCTCATATTTTTCATGAAGAGGATTTTTTCTATTTCTACTGTAAATCGATTTTCTTAAGAGGTAATTTGGTTGGTCCGTTTAGTACTTCTCCATCATACGTGTACCTTGATCCATGGCATGGACAGTCCCATGTCCTATCTCCCTCATTCCACTCTGTTTCACAGCCCATATGTGTGCAGGTTGTATTAACGAGATGAATGTTTCCTTCTTTGTCCCGATATGCTCCAGCTCTTTCTCCTTTAATCATTACTACAGCGCCTTCATCCTTCTCGATATCATCGAGCTCTTTTGGCGAAACGGCAAGCTTTCCTTTAATGAGATGACCAGCAACATCTGTATTTATAGAAATAACCTTTTTAAGACTTGGATCTGCCTGGAATCGAGAAGGAGAGAAAAGCTCTTCATAAGGATTTTCCTTTCCAATAATAATATCCTTTAGAAGCATAGCTGCCGCTGTTCCATTCGTCATTCCCCATTTTCGGAAACCAGTAGCAACGAGAATATTTGGTTTAGTGGCCGTAATTCTACCTATATAAGGGAGTTTGTCCAATGTAACCAAATCCTGCGCTGACCAGCGGTAAGGGAATTCGGTAATCCCAAAAACCTCTTCTGCGAAGCTTTCAAGTGCTTCATAATGCTTCATTGTATTAATACCCTGCCCTGTTTTATGGCTCTCGCCTCCAACAAGGATTAATTTATCCCCATTATATGGCGTATATCTGAGCGAACGGGTTGGTTCATCAGCGCTTATATACATACCTTCTAGGAAATCTGTGTTTGTTTTGATTCCTAGTATATAGGACCGGTCGGCATGCATTCTTGCAAAATAAAATCCCATTATGTCTACAAATGGGTAGTGAGAGGCAACAATTACTTGTTTACATTTTACACGGTGTCCATCTCTTGTAATCACTACAGGATGGTCATTTTCCCCAATGTCCACAGCAGTTGTATTTTCATAAACAATGCCGCCAGCATCGAGAAAATCCTGAAGTAAAGTATTTAAATACTTTAATGGGTGGAATTGTGCCTGGTTATTCATCACAAGGGCTGCTTTTGTATTAATATTAAAAGGAATAGTATCCTCTAGCTTGCCATTAATCCCTAGCTTTTCGTATGCTTCCATTTCCGTTTGAAGTTTCTTCTCATACTGATCTGAAGTTGCATACATAATGGCACGCTGATCACTAAAGTCGCAATCAATCTGTTTATCTTGTACTTGGCTGCGAACAAAATCAATCGCACCCATTTCCGCTTCGTAATAAAGCTTTGCCTTTTCCAGACCAAAGTGATTAATAAATTCATCGTAAATTAATCCATGCTGGGCGGTAAGCTTTGCCGTAGTATGGCCAGTTGTTCCAGTTAGAATGTTTCCAGCCTCCAAGATAGCTACCTTTAACCCCTCTTTCACAAGAAGGGAACCAGCTGTAATTCCGGTAATCCCGCCTCCAACAATGGCAATATCAACAGAAGTATGTTCAGTGAGCTTTCCGAATGACGGAAGGGGAGCTTCTCTCCAATAAGACTCAGGAAATTGGGGCATTTTATTATTAGATGACATACCTTTCCTCCTATAGGTTTCTTCATCCATAATTTTTCCAATAGGTGTCATTTGTATACAAGCTGTAGGAGTAATAACGATAAGATATTATTAAGCGAATAAAAGCCGGCTATGATAAAATAGCCAGCTCATTCATTCGAAATAAATCAAAGGTCATCACTTTTTTATTCTCCGCTTTCAGTCGCTTCATCGTTTGGTATAGGATCTATCGTCTTTGCGTCTTCCAGATTCAGTGCTTTATTCGTAAAATAATGCAGAATGATTCCAACAATACCTAAGGAAATGACAAAACCGAGTGTTGTCACAATCATTAATATCATCATAATGCCTCCTTTTTTTGCGATCCTTGTAAGGCTAGAATCATTTATTCTGGTATTACTATTGAAAAAAGGTGACTCATTTAAGATATATGCTCGGTAAACACATATTTTTCCGATAATAAAGGGATTATCATTATTTATAATGAAATAAATAGAAGATGAGAAACAAAAATAGCTTAGGAGGTTGAAGGATGATGAAGAAAACAGCCGATCTTTGTGATAAATACGGAAAGGAATTGGAAGTATGCCAGCAAGAATTCCGCTCGTTCGGAAAAAAGAAGCAGTTCTATGGTCCAATTTCAACAGTGAGAGTATTTGAAGATAATGTGTTAGTGAGACAATCATTAGAAACAATACCAGAAGGAAATGTCCTTGTAGTGGACGGAGGCGGTTCGAAAAGATGTGCGTTGGTTGGGGATATGTTAGGTGAAATTGCTGTCACCCGGAAGCTTGCAGGTATCATTATTAATGGATGTGTTAGAGATGCAGCAGAGCTGGCCAAATTGGATATAGGAATTCTCGCGCTTGGAAGTAACCCATTGAGGAGCAAAAAGGATGGGAAGGGAGAAATAAATATTATTGTTACATTTGGAGGGATTGATTGGAATCCCGGCGATTACATTTATGCGGATGAAGATGGTATAGTTTTAAGCTCTAAAGAACTGATTTAAAAAAGCGAAGAGGGAATCCTCTTCGCTTTTTTTAGTGCGCCCGGCATGGGTGTAATCTCTAGGGTGAAAGTCCCGAACTGGCTTATGGAAGACTGAAAGAAACCAAAGACAAAGATACGGAACCTTATTAGATTAGGCGTTCCAGATTGGAAAGCCTATGAATGGGAAATAGTCGATAAGGCTATTGGCGTATTTCAAACAGTCCAGTATTACACAAAACCCTCGATAACTCTTATTGAATTAATCGAGGGCTTAAAAGTCCACAATCTCGTTATGAAGCCTTGCGCTAGATATCTTAATAGAACCGTCGTATGGGGAACCGTACGTACAGTGTTGTGAGAGGTCGGAGGTTAATCACCTCATCCTACTCAAATAAATATTTTGGTTAAATGCTTAATTTACTATGATACGTAAAATCATCATTTAGGTCGCGTTAAAGTCGCGTTTGCGATTTTTTCTGTTTGTAAAATAAATATTTGAGTAAATAAAATAAACTGGAAATAATATAGACTAATAAATCAATATGTGATATATTGGTTTTGGGTTTAATTGACCTAATAGAAAGAAACCAATTTTAATTCAGCTGGAGAATACATATATGAATCAAAGCCGAAGCTTATAGATATTGAAGCTTTCATGATGCTGTTTCTATTCCCAAACAAATAGCGTGATGTTTCCAAATATTCCAGATTTCTGTGGGAAAAAGGAAACGAATAGCGTAATGTTCCAAATTTTTTAGATTCCTAAGAAAAAAGGGAAACATATAGCGTAATGTTTCCAAATTTATTCAGACTCCTGTGAAAAAAAGGAAACAAATAGCACTATGTTTCCAATTTTTTTAGATTCCTAAGAAAAAAGGGAAACAAAGAGCGTTATAATTCCAAATATTCCGGATTCCTATGGAAAACAGAAAACAACGGGAAATGTCCGATATTGTGAGTGAGTGGGGGAGAAAATCTTCCTTGATGTGCCTATCAGTTTGGATTGATAGAGAAAGGATAATTCTAGTATTTGTTAATGAAGGAGCCGAGATGGAGAGCGTTGCCAATGATTTCATGAGTGCTCTGAAGGATCGAGATACCGAGATAATATTCGCAAGCAAGTTATAGATTGTGTTCAGGGTATCAAGAGATTCATTACTGCTTTGAATTACCGATTGTCCCAGCGAAAAATGTTAGTTCTTTCACTTGAAATACGTAATTCGTATAAAATAAATATAAAAAGGGGCTGTCTCATAAGGTTATTGAGCTCCTTATGAAACAACCCACCTCTATTATAATGTTATAGACTTCAATTTTTTATTTAACGTGAGTTTTTAGCGGATGAAAGTTTCACATTAAGAAACGTTCTTTTTCTTTCTCTGTTCTGGACTTTCGTATCCATTTGCCCAAAAATCAGCATTCTTAATTCCATATTTAGATGAATTGAATTCTGGATCTTTTCCTTGTTTAAGTTGCTCTTCGTAGTCCTGTAAAGCAATAAGCGCTGGTTTAAATAACAATAGAATCGCAATTAAGTTTAGCCATACCATAATTCCGAGTCCGATATCTCCCATTGCCCATGCTGTTGATGCAGTTTTTACGGATCCGAAGAAAATGGCTCCTAAAAGGATGATTTTTAGTGCAATAAAAGCAATTCCCCTGTATTTACCCCGTACGAGATAGGCCAAGTTTGTCTCTGCAATATAGTAATAAGCATAGATAGTCGTAAAGGCAAAGAAGAATAAAGCAATGGCAACAAATCCTGCACCGTATCCAGGAATGAGCGTATCAACTGCCGCTTGAGTGTAACCAGCTCCTGGTTCAACTCCTGGAAGGTTTTCAGTTAGTACTGTTCCAGTTTTTTCGTCGATAACATTGTATTGTTGTGTAAATAAAATCATAAATGCAGTCGCTGTAACAACTAAGAATACGTCTAAATAAATTGAAAACGATTGCACAAGACCTTGCTTAACTGGGTGGGAAACCTCTGCTGCTGCTGCTGGGTGAGCACCTGTACCCTGACCAGCTTCATTCGCATATAGACCGCGTTTTACTCCCCACATAATAGCTGAACCAATAATACCGCCAAACATTTCTTCAGCTCCGAAAGCGCTTTTAAAAATAAGTCCAAATATTGCTGGAATATCTGCAAAATTAGATCCAATAATTATAAGTGCAATTAAAACATAAGCAGCTGCCATGAAAGGAACGACCCATTCTGCAACTTTAGCAATACGCTTTACTCCGCCAAAAATAGTAAAACCAACAAGTGCGACAACGATTAGACCTGTGATTGTTTTGTCAAGACCAAAAGCGTTATGAACGCTATCTGCAATTGCATTTGCCTGTATACCTGGCATTAAGAAAGCCATTGCAAGCAATGTTGCCACTGCGAAAACCACCGCAAACCATTTCCAGCCAAGTCCCTTTTCGATATAGTAGGCAGGACCCCCACGATACTCACCATCTTGCTTTTCTTTATACATTTGAGCAAGAGTCGACTCTACATAAGCGGATGCTGCACCGATAAAGGTAATGACCCACATCCAAAAGACAGCACCTGGTCCACCAAAAGCAATACCCGTTGCGGTTCCAGCGACGTTCCCTACACCGATACGGCCTGATAAAGACATCGCTAATGCCTGGAACGGAGAAACCCCCGCATCGGAACCCTTCCCTGAGGCCACGAGTTTAACCATTTCCTTAAAATGACGGATCTGCAGGAATCTAGTACGAAAACTAAAATACAAACCAGTTAAAACAATGAAACCAACCAATACAGGACTCCATAGCCATCCGTTAATGGTATTTACAATTTGATCAAACACAAAAATACCCCCTTTTTATATTTCTGAATATTATTCATATTCGAAGTATAAATTATATTAGAAAATAAGACAATCTTTTTTTTATTGGAAAATAAAAAAATAACCTACAGTTTTTTACCACTCCACAAGTAGGTTATAGTTATTGTACTATTCACTTCTTGAATTATTTCGGTTCGCAAAATATTACATTTTAATATGCTTACTACTTTTTCCATATAATGTTTTTCTAGATAAAAAATAGGAGGACTCTTTAAACAGCTCTTGTGACCATATTCTTCTAAAAAAGTCCCTTGACTACAAAATAAGCAAAACAGTTCCTGCAGTAATGACAATACCACCTATAATCGTGTGTTTAGTCATTGTTTCTTTTAATAGAATGAAGCTTAAGATCATGGTAATCACAACGCTAAATTTATCAATAGGGGCAACAACTGAAACCTTCCCAATGGCTAATGCTGCAAAATAACATAACCAGGATAAACCAGTTGCAACTCCAGACAAAATCAAAAAAAGATACCCCTTTTTTGTAATTTCCTTCATTTTCTTATGAGTTCCTTGAAAAAATACGATGGCCCAAGCGAACAATAAAATCACGATTGTTCGTAAAAAGGTAGCTACATTAGAATCCACATTTTCCATCCCTATTTTTGCTAATATAGAGGTTAATGCCGCAAATACTGCTGCCAAAATGGCATATACAATATATATTTGTGAGCCAGTAAATCGTTTCTTCTCATCACTTTTCCCAATTAATATGAAGGTTCCAATGGCGATTATCGCTCCTCCAGTGATGACAAGGGGCTCTGCCGGCTCTCCTAAGAAAAGGATAGAGATAGCAATCGTTAAGACTACACTTGATTTATCAATGGGGACGACCTTGGAAACATCGCCAATTGCCAGTGCTTTAAAGAAAAATAACCACGAAAATCCTGTTGCAAAACCTGATAATAATATAAACCACAATGCACTGCCAGAAATCTGAGAGATTGTATCAAGCTTGCCTGTTACGATCACGGTCACAAAAGCCATTACTAAAACAACAATTGTCCGAATCGCCGTTGCTAAATTAGAATTCACCTTTTCAATGCCAATTTTCGCCAATATAGCTGTGAGTGAAGCAAATAAAGCTGCCAATAATGCTAAAGTAATACTCATTAAGGTACCTACTTTTCTCTAGTATTAGTGGGGAATCTAATAAAGAATAAAAACCATCTTCGATTACATATTCAACCTATGCCTAGTCAAAAACTTAACCACAATTCCATAACCGACTCCAATTCTTTGCTTAACTTAAGTTTCCTGCCATACAGTTTATTTAGCTCCTCATAATCCATTTGGTCAGCAGACATCGCTATATCTATCTCACTGATTTCCTGTTCCAGGCTTTCAATCCTGGCCAGAGCCTTTTCCTTTGCTGCTTCTTTCTTTGAATCCTCAGAATTGTTTCTTTGATTTTTTACTTTTTCGGTTTTTACAATCGGCTTATTCAAATCTTGTAGACTTACCTTTTCCTTTTCACTTTTAAAATAATCGTAATTCCCAAGATAGCTTTTTAAGGTGTGATTTTCTATTGCAATTACTCTTTGACCGATTTTATTGATGAAATATCTATCATGAGATATAAAGAATATCGTTCCTTTAAAGTCCTCCAGAGCTTCCTCAAGAGTTTCAATGGAATCAATATCAAGATGGTTTGTTGGTTCATCCAGGATTAATAAATTAATATCTTTATATAACAGTATAGCTAGCTTTAATCTAATTCTTTCTCCGCCTGATAAATGTTTTACTTTTTTGAAGACACTGCTTTTATAAAACATGTATTTTGAAAGATATTCCCTTGCTTTTCCCTCCACAATCGAAATATCCTCTCTAAAAGCTTCCAGCACTGTCTGCTCTTCATTATTAAAAATAATTTGCTGCGGCAAATAGGCAGTCATCACATTAGCACCTAATTCAACAACCCCATCATCTGGCTGTTCTTCACCTAAAAGCATCTTCAGAAAGGTGGTTTTCCCGCTGCCATTAGAACCGATCAGACCCACTCTTTCACCAAAAGTAATTAGTAAATTTGCGTCCTTAAAAATAAATTTATCTTTATAGCTTTTAGAAAGCCCGATCGCCTTGATCGTTTCAGTTCCTGACCGTTCAGCCGCTTTTAAATCCAGTTTCATATTCCGCCTTTCAAAAATAGGCTTATCGATTCGCTCCATTTTATCGAGCTTCTTCTGTATACTGGCAGCTCTTCTAAAGAACTTACTATTATCAGCCCTCATAGCCCAATCCCTTAGGCTCATAACGGTCTTTTCCATATTATTAATCTTTTTCTGTTGCTCCCTAAAATGCTCGTATTGAATCCGCATATTCTCTTCTTTTTGACTAACAAAAGAGGAATAGTTACCCTTGTAGCAAATTGATTCCATATCCTCTATTTCCACGATTTTAGTAACTACATTATCCATAAAATATCGGTCATGGGATACAATCAAAACTATTCCCTTATAGGTTTTAAGGTAGCCCTCGAGCCATTCAATGGATTCCATATCCAAATGATTCGTAGGCTCATCCAGCAGCAATATATCAGGATTGTGAATTAGGAGCTTTCCAAGTACAACGGTCGTTTTTTCTCCTCCGCTTAATAAATCAAAATCCTTGTTCAAAAAGCTTTCATCAAATTGGAGACCAGTACAAACCTTGCTTAGTTTTTCTTCCCGTTCGTATCCGCCCTTAATTTCAAATAAGTGGACGAAATCACTGTATTTATTTAAAGCTTTTTCCAAAGCAGCTTCTTCAAGAGTCTTCATTTGCTCTTCCAATTCGCGCATTTGATTCTCGATATAGTCTATCTCCTCAAATGCCAGGTTTAGAACATCGATTACTTTTAACCTCTCAGGAAACACAGGCGATTGGTCGAGATAAGCCCTAGTTGTTCCTTTCGGCAAATGTATCAGGCCTTCATCATAACTAGGACTAGAGGTTTGCGGGTAGCCAGGATAGTAATTCATCGGCTCGATTCCCGCAATTATTTTAAGAATGGTGCTCTTTCCGCTTCCATTTGCACCGATGATTCCAATCTTCTCCCCTTCATAGGCTTCAAAGGTGACATTTTTCACCACTAATGTAGCTTCCATAAATTTTTTAACACCATTTAATTTCATTTCCAACATATATATTCCTTCTTTCATCCATAGACTAGTAGTTACGCATTTTATGGACAAGGTAAAGAGGAGCATCAATACTATTTATTTTTTAAAAATAAAAAAGACTGTAAGAAGAGGGTTTCTTCTTACAGTCTTTAATAATCAGTGATTAATTTAAATCAAGTAGTCTAAGCATATAT
>NZ_JBALOZ010000215.1:0-3909 GCF_036965125.1 Bacillus sp. JJ1503 | reverse complement strand
CTACTATATCCCTGTATTCATCAAAAAGTTGGGAGAGATAAGTATGTTTGTTAATTGGCTAAGGGAAAATCAATTATCTTCAGGATTATTGACTATTATTCGGTTGTATCTTGGTTATTCTTGGCTCAAGGCGGGATATCATAAAGTAGCAGGCGGGTTTGATGCATCGGGATATTTACAAGGAGCAATCGCTAAAGCGACTGGGGAGAATCCAACAGTACAAGGATGGTGGGCTAGCTTTTTAGAAGGATTTGCCCTTCCAAATGCAGGTCTATTTAGCTTTTTAGTTGCATGGGGCGAACTATTAGTAGGGTTAGGTTTAATTCTTGGCTGCTTGACTACTGCTGCTGCATTTTTTGGAATCATAATGAACTTTGCCTTTATGTTTTCCGGAACAATCAGTACGAACCCGCAAATGATATTATTAACAATATTCATCTTAGTCGCTGGATACAATGCAAGTAAAATCGGTTTTGACCGTTTCATCATACCTTATATCAAACTGAAAACAAAAAGAAAAGATAACACCGCTGAAATATCTTAGGTTTATTTTTTAGGACTAGGCAAGCTACTCTTAGCTTGCCTTCCCCTGTTTTTCATCCTTTGTAAAGGTGACAAAGAAAAATAATAAGAAGCTAAGCAAAAGGATGGACCCACCAACAATATAGAAAATCGTGTTAACCGCACTTGGAAGAAATGCAGGTTTAAAAATATAGAGCGCCATCCCACCTGTTAATCCGATAGAACCGATAATAGCAGTATATACATGAAACTTTGCTAGGATCCCCATTTTCGGGGAAAATACTTTATAGTATACCGCCCATGCGAATAGTGTTAACCATCCAACAACAAGTATATGGGCATGTATCGGTCTAAAAGCATAATCCCCTGCTCCAGCCATATGTGAACCTAAAAAAGCGCCGATAAAGCCAAATAATGCAGATAATCGTAATAAAACCTTGCTATAATTCATCGTTTTCCTCTCCTATTTACGTTTTTTCCGTTTTCTTCTAATCAAAGCCTACTCTATAATATACATTGCTTCCTCTCTTTTTCCTATTTTAAGCTTCTAATATGAACAGAAGATGAACATCCGTTTACAAATCTAAAACTCACACTATTAAAGTCTCTTAATATTAATATGTTAACTAAAAATAAAATAGGTTGACATATACTTAGGTTAGCCATTATCCTTTATTTATATTTACTAACAATCTACGGAGGATAGGGAAATGAAAAAGAGATTAAGAACGATTGATTTAACGCTTGCTGGTATGTTTGTAGCTTTGATGTGTGTAGGAGCGAATATCACTACATTTGTTCCCTTTATGGTTATAGGCGGTGTACCAATTACGCTGCAAACATTTGTTGCCATTTTATCTGGAGCTATCTTAGGCAGCCGTCTAGGAGCAATTACAATGGCCGTTTATGCCTTTGTTGGTCTTGCAGGTGCGCCAGTATTTGCTAAATTTGGCGGTGGTATGTCTTCCTTAATTAGCCCGACCTTTGGCTTTATTCTCTCTTACATTCTTACAGCCTATGTAACAGGAAAAATCATTGAAATGAAAAAGACGATCCCAGTTTATATTACTGCCGCTTTAATTGGTATGGTTATTAATTATGTTATTGGTACAAACTGGATGTATTTTGCCTATAAGCTTTGGGCGGCTGCTCCAGATGGATTTACTTATAAAATGGCTTGGATGTGGATGGTTGTGCCATTGCCAAAGGATATTGTTCTCGCCATTTGTGCTGGAATCATGGCGAATCGACTTGAGCATAAGGTTTTTGCCCGCAGCCAATTTAGAAAAATTCAACGGGCTTCATAATCAAATTCAAAAGGAGGAGAATTAATGAGGAACTGGAGGAATCTTGCTGAACAAGTATTGGAAGGATATGAGCTTACAAATGAAGAAGCCGTTAGCATATTAAATTGCCCTGATGAAGAACTTCTAGATCTATTACAAAGCTCTTATAAAATCCGCCACCATTATTATGGAAATAAAGTAAAGCTTAATATGATCATAAATACAAAATCTGGGCTTTGCCCTGAAAACTGCGGCTACTGTTCACAATCAAGCGTATCAACTGCACCAATTGAAAAATATCGAATGATGGATAAAGATTCCATTGTTAAAGGTGCTGAACAAGCATTTAATATGAATGTTGGTACTTATTGCATTGTTGCCAGCGGAAGAGGTCCGAGCAATAAAGAAATTGATCAAGTTGTTTCCGCTGTTAAAGAAATTAAAGATAAATACAATCTTACGGTATGTGCATGTCTTGGATTGTTAAAGCCCGAACAGGCTTCCATGCTTAAAGAAGCCGGCGTTGACCGCTATAATCATAATATTAACACATCCGAAAATCACCACGAATCCATAACAACTTCCCATACATATGAAGACCGGGTAAACACCGTTGAATTAGTTAAAGAACACGGAATTTCTCCTTGCTCGGGTGTCATTATCGGGATGCGCGAAACTAAAGAAGATGTCGTGTCAATGGCCAGAAGCTTAAAAGCCCTTGATGCAGATTCCATCCCTGTTAACTTTCTTCATGCTATTGACGGAACTCCGCTTGAGGGAACGAAGGAATTAAATCCTAGATACTGTCTGAAAGTATTGTGTTTAATGCGATTTATTAATCCAACTAAGGAAATTCGCATTTCTGGCGGGCGTGAGGTTAATTTGAGAAGCCTTCAGCCTTTTGGACTATACCCGGCAAATTCTATTTTTGTTGGAGATTATTTAACAACTGCAGGACAGGAAGGTTCAGCGGATCATCAAATGTTAAAAGATCTCGGCTTTGAGATTGATTTTGTTTCAGAAAATGCTGCCACATGTTAATAAAAGAATTTTTGTAAAAAAATGACAAGGTGCTATAGCTTTCACAGCTCCACATAGCACCTTGCCAATAATTCTCTAACCCTTTGGTAATTTCACTGTAAAAACAGACCCCTCCCCTTTCTTGCTCTCCACTTTAATTTCGCCATCATGAATTTCCAAAATAGATTGAACGATTGAAAGCCCAAGCCCAGTTCCTTCAATAGTGCGAGTCCTTGATGTATCAGCACGATAAAAACGGTCATAAATCCTTTCAACCTCTTCTGAATGTAAGCCAATTCCATGATCTTTAAAGCTTATCACGATCCAGTCTGGCTGATCATTTAATGTAATGTTAATCTCACTGTCTTCTTCACTATATTTAATGGCATTCGTTAAGAGGTTTTCCCAAACGGAGTATAATAAGGTGTGATCCCCATGCAAATATGCATCAGGCAGTGAATAGCTAATCATCAATCCTTTTTCACTTAATATCCACTGGTACTGACGTATAACCGTCTTTAATTGTTCACTTAAATTAAAATCTTTTTTATCAAGCAAATCCTTTTGACTGTCAAGTGATGATAGCAACAGCAGCTGCTTAGTTAAATAGGATAGCCGATTCACTTCAGAATCAACTACATCAAAATATTCTTTATGCTGAGCTGTTGATTCAGCGCTCTTTAATAGTTTTAAATACCCTTTGATATTAGAGAGAGGTGACTGAATATCATGTGAAATGTTAGAAATAAACTCCTTGCGTGCGTCATTTACTTTTTCTAATTTGCCAGCCATCGTTTGAAAACTAGCAGCTAGATCCCCTATTTCATCCTGCCTATTAATATTCAGCTTAATGCCAAAATCCCCCTCTGCTATCAAGCTCGTTGCTGTATTCAATTTGGAAATAGGCTTTATTAAATACTTTGTACTGATTAATACTAATAGGATAGTAAACACAACCATCCCCACAACAAGCCATCCAAACATCCGATGCATTTCATTGAATAAGAGCTTTATATCTGGTCTAAGAAACAATGCGTATCTTTCGCCTTCATATATTAAGGGGACCCCAACTGTATTCGTA
>NZ_JBALOZ010000214.1:0-7257 GCF_036965125.1 Bacillus sp. JJ1503 | reverse complement strand
CTTAGACTGAACCGCAATTCCCCACTCTTTCTCTTTCGGATCATAACCAACAATTGAAAATGTCATGGGAACTCCTCCTCTTTTTAAAAATAGGCTTTGTTAATGAATTTTGTTGGCAATCAAACCGCCTTACCTGATCTCTCTTGTTGTCGTCCCGAATAAAACCCGATCGCATGTATGCATAAATCTGTAATATAGCCTAAAAATTATCCGGTTTACCAAACCGCAATCGCCCCGTCCGTTCGGGACTCAGTTCCTCCCATAAGCACACCCGTCTCCAAATCACGCCAAATAATTTGACCGCGCCCAAATCCGCCGGAATCCACTGTCATTTCTATTTGATGCCCTTTTCTCATCAAGGCTTGTGCAAGCGAAACCGGAAAATGCGGCTCAACCAGCACCTTTTTATCCGACACCCATTGCCACCTTGGTGCATCAAGGGCAGCCTGCGGATTAAGATGAAAATCAACCGTGTTCATGACCACCTGCATATGCCCCTGAGGCTGCATAAAGCCACCCATGACGCCAAAAGGGCCAATAGCTTGATTCCCTTTTGTTAGAAACCCGGGAATAATCGTATGAAATGTCTTTTTCCCAGGCTTTAAGGCATTATGGTGACTCGGATCGAGCGAGAAATCATATCCCCGATTTTGCAGAGCAATGCCTGTCCCCGGAACGACCAAACCAGACCCAAAACCCATATAGTTGCTCTGAATAAACGAAACCATATTGCCCTCATCATCGGCAGTAGCTAGGTAAACCGTCCCCCCGCTCGCTGGCTGATAGGTCCCCGGCATGATCGCCTGCTCGCCGATTTCTGCTCTCCTCCGCGCCCCGTACTCTGCTGAAAGCAGCTCACTTAGTTGGATCCTCATTTCTTTTGGATCAGTAATATAGGCTTTTCCATCTGTAAAAGCAAGCTTCATCGCTTCAATTTGTTTATGTATCGTATCCACTGAATCTCGGTGACTAAATGAGTAGCCACTTACAATATTTAAACCTAATAGCGCAATCAATCCCTGAGTGCTAGGCGGGATTTCCCACACATCATATCCCCGGTAATTTACTTTTATGGGTGTAACCCAATCTGCTTTATACTTGGCTAAATCCTCTTTAGAAAGAAAAGCATTGTATTCTTTCGCAAAGGCAACAATTTTATCAGCTAATTCCCCTCTGTAAAAACTTTCTCCATATGTGTCGCCAATTGAACGTAATGTTGTTGCATGATTTTCAGAGCGCCACAGCTCTCCGATTTTTGGTGCTCTTCCACTAGGTGCAAAGGTTTCGAACCAATGCTGAAATTCCTCACCCATCAACACCTGCTTAAATCTCCGATAGGCATAACCCCAATATTTTCCTAATACTGGGGTCAAAGGATAACCGCTTGCCGCATAGTCAATCGCTGGCTGCAGAACCTCCCGGAAAGTCAGCCCGCCAAATCTTCTCGATAATTCAGCCCATCCAGAAGGAGCACCCGGCACGGTAACCGGCATCCACCCGTGGGCAGGGATTTTTTCATATCCTCTTGCTTTTATGGCTTCAATCGAGATGCTTAGGGGTGCCGGACCACTGGCATCCAACCCATACAGGCTTCCATTTGTCCAAACAAGTGCAAAAGCATCTCCCCCAATGCCATTCGAAGTTGGCTCCAAAACCGTTAAAGCCGCTGCTGTGGCAACGGCGGCATCAATGGCATTTCCACCTTTTTTGAGCATATCGAGACCCGCCTGAGCAGCAAGCGGCTGAGAAGTCGCCACCATGCCTCGCTTCGCCATCACCGTCATTCTTTGTGAAGGATAGGGATGATATAAAAAATCAACATTCATCGGCAACACCCTTTTAGTCATATTATTCTAATTATATCAAATTATTAAAATATATGATTTTTTACAAAAGGTTTTTTAATAGAGTTTTTAAAAAAGGCACAAAAAACCCCGCCACAGGGCGGGGTTCTCATTCTTATTATTATTGCGCTTCAATCAAACCGTAACGGCCGTCTTTACGCTTATATACAACATTGGTTAGACTTGTCTCAGCATTTGTAAACACATAGAAACTGTGACCAAGCATATTCATTTGAAGGATCGCTTCCTCGCTATCCATTGGTTTCAAATCGAAGCTCTTTTGGCGAACCACTTCCAGATCTTGCTCCTCATCTACTGGCGTTCTTTCAGAATCGTCCAGCGTCACGAACATAGCTGGTGCATGGCCCTTTTCACGGAACTTGCGGTTAACCTTTGTCTTATGCTTACGAATTTGACGCTCAAGCTTATCAGTGATTAAATCAATCGCTGCATACATATCATCATGAACTTCCTCCGCACGAAGCACTAAATTCGGCATCGGAATCGTAACTTCCACTTTAGACTTTTTATCTTGATACGTTTTCAAATTCACATGTACAGTTGATTCAGGAGTTTCAGTAAAATACCTTTCTAACTTTGCAATTTTCTTCTCGACATACTCTCGAATTGCTGGAGTTACCTCAATGTTTTCACCACGAATGTTAAAATTCATAAGTGAGCCCCTCCTTTTCATTTACAAATGCTTACGCTTCTTAGGGTCGCCATTTTAGTGAAATAGCCCCTTTCAAAAAGCGCTAGGTCTTATTAATAAGACTATATGTTTACATTTCTATTTTACCCCATAAAACTCCTGCTAGTACAGGAAAAAAGATTATTGAAATTGTCGTTTGTGTGAAGGATTGGGGTGATTATTAAAAACCAGCTTCTCTTTGACGTTAATGTCAATTGATTTGAGAATTAATTATTAAAACATAATTATTCCTGCAAGCTGAGCCACTCACTTTTGTAATAATTGATTTTATGATTCATTCTCTGAATTCCTTGTGAAATACAATTTTTCATTTGGTGACCGGCACCACTACCAGAGTGTACCGATTCAATCGTATTTATTCGCAATCTGCTTAACACCTTTTAACAATTCTTCACAATCATATTCATTCAAACAATCTTCCCAGTAGCCAAATTTCAGTATGGCATCAATGTTCATCGCTGGATTGACAATCTGACTATGCAAGTCCAGAATTTGCCCGCGTCCACTTCCTAATTGAAGAAGCAATGTTTTTTCATCTTGCTGAGCAACTACTTTTCTCGATATTCGAACATTCCAATCAAGATTTGAAGTTTCTAATAGAAAATCCTCCACTTGATCTAATTGTTCACAAAACCACCTTTGCATCCATTTTTCAGGATTGCTTTGATTAATGACATCTTCTAGTGGGATCGAATTCCGTGCTCTGAGTCCGGAATCCGTTTCAATGACGCGGTCAAATGCGGCTTCTCTCTCAACAATATGCTTTTGAAACTCTTCATATTTACTATTATTCCTATTACCCCAAAGCTGTACAAATAAAGCAGGCCCACCATTCTCCTCAAACGTAAATCCTGCCATTATCTCACTATTTCCCGTGCCAAAGGCTTTTTTACGATAAAGGATAAATCGATTAAAATCGGCAATTTCCTTTACTCCCTGATTTCCAGGTTTTACAGTGGCATCACCAAAGCGCTTGTGAAACTCAAGACTAACCGGCTCCATCAATTCACCAAGCTTTTGAAGCGTTTGTTGCATATGTGTCATTACTAGCAAATCTGTATGATTTAATTGTCCATCCTTCACTAATTTCGTCCTTTCTAAAAATAGTAAAAATGCATGAACTAGGGAATCCTCATTATAAGACAAGAGATATTGATAAATATCCTTCCATCTCAAAGTCTTGAAATCTATGTAAAATTGTTGGTTAACATCTTCTATATTTTTCGTACAATAACGCAAGTATATTTCGGAGTATTTACCTTGATCCTTCAATTGACTAAGTACCTTTTCATACCGTTTTAATTGACCAGTATGCTCGGTGGTATCTACCTTATTTTCTAAAAAACAAATACGGCTTTCAGAATAAAACACCATATCCACACGGCAGTTGATCTCATCAGCAAGGGGATAAAAATTTTGTGTGACGACCTGGAAATTAACACCCGGAATATGTAAAACATTGTTTACAAATCCATCGATGATAGCTTGATTACTACCCACTACACCTGCAAAAACCTCAGTTGTAAAATCCTCAAGCGGAACGTTAGTATGGATTTCACTTCTTTCATAAAGACTTAAAAGCTGTTCAAAAATCGACTTCATTTCTCTTTCCATCTTTATTCATCCCCTAATTCAGCCCGCTGCGCTCGTAATATCCACATTGCTCCGTACAAACCCATGCCGGGAAAGCATCCAAAATCATATTGCCACTTTTGTCAAACAACACTTCTTCAATGGCATCTTCATATAAAAGAGAATTACATTTAGGGCAAAGCTTTTTGTTTTTCAATTCAACAGCTCCTCAATCCTCTTTTCATAACTTATATTTTTTCCACAAATACATTATATTCAACATAAAATTAGCAATCATATAGTCTAGCATTTTTTATTTGGCTTCATTCGTTAGTAAAAAACTAGCCCATCAAATCAGCTAGGCTAGTTCAGTTCCTTATTTCCAAAATATTAAGTGTAAATATTAATTAACAATCCCTTAATCTCGCCAACCTTATTTAATACGTCTAGTGAACTGGATTCTTTTTCAAGGACAGTATTAGTTAAATCTATAAGCTTTTTATCCACTTCTTTAACCAATCTGTGAGTTCGAGTCGATCCACGCTGGTTAAAGCCAAAATTCTCTTGAAGTTCCAGTCCGTGATCAACGGCATACTTCATAAAATCCTTCACCATTTTTTTATATTGACGAAGGCTTTCAACCGTTCGAAGCTCCGTTAGCTTTTCGCCCTGCTGTTCAATATCCTTTATCTTAGATTGCAGGATTTCTAATGTCTGTTCATTTTGATTCTTATTCATAACGGATTGAAATGAAATAGAATCCTTCGCTATATTTCCTTTAGAGCCTAATCTACTTAGTATTTCATTTTTCCTCACTCTATTTACTTCCATCGTTTCACACCTTTATTAACGGTTATTCTTTTTCCAGTTCTTTCATTAACCCTAATATTTCCGATATAAGTGCATATAATTGCGGAGGAACGGAATCTCCCAAGTCGACTTCTATCAAATGCTTAAGTAAGGTAGAATTCTCTTGGAGAGGAATATTGTTATTTTGAGCTGATTCAATTAATTTTTGTGCAAATTTTTCAGATTGTTTGGCTTGGTCAGCTGGCGAAAGCCTTTGTTCATCTTCATAATACATATGGGCATAAGATTTTCGGATAACTGGCTTTTGAGGATTCATATTTTAAAATCATATCCTCTCTCTGTAGAAGTTTGTTCTTCAGATGCTGCTTTAGCCTCCGTTGGCGTTTGATTGGTTTCCTGTCCATCAAATAGTTTGATTTGGACAGACCCCACTTTGTATCCTATTTCATTTAACCGCTGAAGGGAAGCCTCAGAAAATTGCCCCGCTTTTTCTGCCAGCCCCTCACGATTTGTATTCAAGGTAATAGAAAGATTGCGATTATTGGCATAGACGAGTATGCCAATATTCCCGAGTTTTTGCGTCTCCAGCACAAAATATAAACTGCAGTTTTCCCAATCAATCCCTTTACCCTTTTTCTGGGAATTCACGAAAACCTTCACATTTTCTATCTTATTATGAAGGAGCAGAGGCAGATGCATGAATAAATTTTGCACACCCGTTGAATCCGGCTTATTTAACAATTGCTGGCCCGTTAAGTTGTTTAAGGCCTGTTCTAATGGCTGAACCGTTCTCGGCTGCCCATCTTCAGCTTGAATCAGCTTCATTAAAGCCGATTTAAGGTTCGTCTCTGTCTCACCCTTTGAAGTACCGGTAACTAAATGGGCCGCTTGGTTTTCATGGATAAGACCCATACGCTTAACCACTTCAAAAACCTGCCTAGCTGAGTTTTCTTGCCCGGAAATAGGTTTAATAGCTTGCTGAAGCTCCTTCAATACTTGCTTCGTTGGCTCCACTTCTTTCTGCAATAAACTTTGCTCAGAAACAAAATGCATCACCTTGGAAATCGATGGCTTGAAACTGATACTATTCAGCAAAACCTTTACCTCTTTAACGATCTCATTAGCTTCTGAATAACTGCCATTTACTAACAGGTCTCTAGCTTTTGCTAATTGCGAGCTTGATGATAATAACTCCTTCTCCGTTCCCATATCTGTGTAGAGCATATAATTGCCTTTTAAAATGGCATTGTCTAATTTATTGATGGTTGATTCTAGCAGCTGTTTAACTTGTGCTGCCGGAATTGGTTTATTTTCACTGAAAAATTGATTGATATGATCCAAATATTTCACAGCTTCGCGCTTCATTGAGTTGAATTCAATTGCCATTTGCGAGAGCTTTTTGGTGATTTCTGTTACTAAAATGTTTTTGGAATCCAAGGTCAATGGTTTAACAGCGTCATCTGGAATTGGTTGATCTTGGGTTGAACTTTCCGAAAGGTGGGCAGGTTCTTCCGTTCTTTTAGCAGATTCAGCAGCAGTTAGTTCTGGTTTCGCGTTCGTTACATTGGGTGCCGACCTTTCACTCTTTTCATTCTGAGCTTCTGATTCGATTTCTAAAGCCTGTAAAATTTGCTTTTCCAGTTTAGGTGTAATCGAATCCGTTTGATCGGTTCCTGCGTCTGTTGTGCCTTGTAAAAAATCAAATAACACACTCGTGACAGGTTTCCCTTGTAATGCATCTTGAATAGCTGAAAGATGGATAGACGTTATTTCTAACTTCCTTTGTGCCAACGCCTGAATCACAGTAAATTTATCTTTAAAACTGCCAGTTCCTTTTTCAATAAACTGTTGAAGATTTGAAATTTCATCCTTCGTTAATTGGTAGCCCTTTTTAGTTAAATATTGAATAGCATCCCTTAATTCAGGGTGAGCCGCTGGATCTAAGCCCATTTTTAACATTTCATTGATTGAACTTTGATTAATAGGTGCCGAAACCGCCTTAACAATAGCCTGTCCTTTATCATCAAAACCAGCGACACTCACATTTAAACGATCATTAGCAGGGATATTTCCTTCAAACTTCACCGTCAACTCTTGCCCCCTTATGATGACGGTTGCTTGGTTATGATCTAGTCTTTCTTTAATAACAGCCTGCACGACTTCTCCAGCACGAAGAGGAAAAGACCCTTCATTGAGTTGTAGAGGCGTTCCGTTAAACAAATGGTTTACTTGCATAGAAAAATCACTCCGGACAAAATGGTCTATTTCTTTTATCGGTTGAAAGGAGGGAAAATGAAGGAGGGATTTAAATGATGTAAC
>NZ_JBALOZ010000213.1:0-3146 GCF_036965125.1 Bacillus sp. JJ1503 | reverse complement strand
TGCTGAGAAATGGATACAACGCTATCAACTGAAGAAGAAATCGATTGGCTGCTTTCAGAAAGTGTTTCACTTGCATTGGCGATTTCATCGATATCATGAGCGAGACTCTCAATAAAGCGAAACATCTTAGAATAGCTTTTCGCTGTATCGTTTGCCATTACTGCACCTTCAACAGCTGATTCTCTGCCAAGATCAATATTTTCCAAAGCTTTTGATGAATCCAGCTGTATTTCTGAAATAAGACTAGATATTTCATCAACAGATTGGCGGCTTTGCTCAGCCAGTTTCTTTACTTCCTGTGCTACTACCGCAAAACCTCTTCCTTGTTCCCCAGCTCGAGCCGCTTCGATTGAAGCATTTAAGGAGAGGAGGTTAGTTTGTTCAGATAAATCATGGATAAGTAAGGTAATATCATTTATCGTTTGCAGTTTACTATCAAGCTTTTTCATAATTGTCGCAGAATCACTAGACTGACTGACAATCATATTCATTTTATTATTCATATTTTCCATTGCTGCCTGTCCTTCTGATGTAACAGATTTCGTCTCTCTTGCATGATCTACAATTTTACTGATTCGATCAGACATCGAACGGACAGCTAGATCATTGTTTTCTACATGCGTAGAGATATTTACCATATCAGAAGCAAGCTGCTCAGATCCACTCGCTACTTCATCCATGGCAGAACTAACTATATTGGTTACATGTGTTGAAATATTTGCCTGTTCATTTAGAATCTTAGAATCATTTTCGACTTTATGTATAAGCTGATTCATTTTATTGGCCATCGATCTTAAGCTATCAATCATATGATTGACAGAATGAAATAGATGACCGATCTCATCCTTTGAGTTAATATCCATTTTCATAGACAAATCACCATTTGCTACAGATTTTAGAAAATCGGACAGCTTAATTATAGGCCCGATGAAATACTTAGCGAAAAAGAAACTGATTAAAATAGACAAAGCGAGAAGGATCAGGACAATAATAATTTGAATAAATAATAGTTTTGAAAAGATGCCTTGAAGCTCCTTATCGGCAGTTGCTATTCGTTTACTCATGTTTTGCGAAATCTGTTCGGAAAAGGATTTAATCTCATCTTGGGACAGAACTGAAAAAATTTGCCAGCCAGTTTCCTCATCTTTTTCACTAACATACGTCACTTCGTTAATATCTAAATAAATGTTGCCGTTGCTTTTTTCTTTAAATATCGGCAGAGAAGAGATATTTTGATTTTTTGCAACAAGATCATGTTCTTTATAGGCTAAGAGGGCACCTTCTTTATCGGTTAAAATCACATATCCAGTATTTCCAACCTTCGTATTTGCAATAGATGCAGTTAATTTTTCGAGTGATAAATCTGCACCAAGAACACCATACAATCGGTCATTTAAGTAAAGAGGCATACTGACAGTTACCATATATGTATCTGTGCCGGCATCAAGATAAGCATCGGTAATAAAGTAGTCATTTTTCCCACTTTCCTTTAAAGGTGCATACCACGGCCTAGCTGTTGGATTATAATCATCAGGGAGATTATAGTCGCTTGGATAAATGAAAAATTCCTTGTTTTCAGTACCTAAGTACATATTAGAAATAAGATCATTCTGCTTTGCTATTTTTTCAAATAAAATGACCAATTCCTCTGGACTATCTGAATAAACTTCATTAAAACTAGCGATCGTTGCTAAATCACTCTTTGCACGTGAAATGATTTGATTTATAGATGCTTTAACATTTTTCGTTTCGTGATAGGTCAAAGTACCTGCGTAATGCTCAGCAAAACCACTTACATCCCTTTGAGCGTCCGTTGAAAGGCCACTTGTTAACTTCCGGCCATTTTCGGAAAATAGATTCACAGAAATATAGGTAAAACCAGTACTAATGGCAATGATAAGTATCATTGTAGATAGTACACCAAAAATGAGTTTTGTTTTTAGTGACATGAAATCCCCCCTAAGCTCTACTAACTGTATTATATATGATAGGGAGGAAGACCTAATCCGAAAATTTGAAAGTTGTATTACATTTTCCAAATAACTCAAGTTTTCTAAAGACTGCCGCTCATATGTTGCTGAATTTCTAAATATTTCTCTTGCGCATTTTTTAAACCGAAATTTTCTGCTTCGATTAGTGGGACGATTCGATAATTTCTAAGATTTTCTTTTGAGACATAAGTTGGGAAAAAATTAGGGTTGTCGAGTGTAATGGAGACACCATTTTCATTCACCTTTTTTGTAATATTAATGGTCGCCATCCCGCCAATATCCTTGTAATCCCAATTTTGTCCGGAAAGAAAATTACCTAATGAGTATACAATTAGTGCTTTTCTTCCATCTTGTGCTGTTAGCCATTCCATCGGCTGTAATACGTGAGGGTGATGACCAAATAAAATATCTGTTCCTTCATTAATTAAATATTGTCCTAGTTCTTTTTGTTCAGCAGTGGGGAAACGCTGATACTCATTTCCCCAGTGCAGGCTCATGACAACGACATCAGCTTCTTGTTTAGCACGTTGTATTTCTTCTTTCATTGCTTCTTTATCTATTAAATTAACAAGGAAATCCTTACCCTTAGGAATGGGTATCCCATTTGTCCCATAAGTATAGGAAAGAAAGGCAACCTTAATTCCATTTTTATTGAGGATGATTAGTGATTTCTGTTCCTCTGGGCTTTTATATGTGCCAACATGGGGAAGTCCGATTTTATCCATATAGTCAATGGAAGCCACTAGCCCTTTTTCTCCTTTGTCAAGTGAATGATTATTTGCTGTTGAGACTATATCTACACCTGCTTGCAGTAATGCATCTCCGACTTCCTGGGGACTGTTAAAAAGAGGGTAGCTGGAAATGCCGAATTCTTCTCCTCCTAATATTGTTTCCTGATTGGCGAGAAGGATATCTGGTTCCTGAAGAATAGGTATAATAGGTTGAAACATTGGGGTGAAATCATAACCACTTTGCGTTTTGGCATCATTATAAACCCAATCATGAATTAGAATATCACCAATTGCTCCAAGAGTTACTGTTTCAATTATTTGCTTATGGCTAACAGATGCTTGTTTTGCTGCATGTACTTGAACTGTTAGTGGAACAGCTTTACTATTTTCGCTTTCATTATACATTTTAAGAATCAAAGCAGTT
>NZ_JBALOZ010000212.1:0-7784 GCF_036965125.1 Bacillus sp. JJ1503 | reverse complement strand
GTATGTTTTTGATAATTAGGGATATTGAAGAAAAGAGCCTGATTGTGGAATATCATAAATACATGTCTAGTTAAAATAACGCCCCGTTAGCTAATAAGAGATTTAGCTTTCTATTTCTTACTCTTTCGGCATCTTGCTCATATCCATATACAACACATTCCAGCGGTGACCATCTAAATCAGCAAAACCGCAGCCGTACATCCAACCTTGGTTCTCCGAGGGCTCACCAAAAATTGTACCTCCAGCATTTACTGCCCTCTTTGCTATTTCATCTACTTCTTCTTTGCTCTCTGCATCAATGGAAAATAATACTTCAGTAGCTTGTTTTGTATCGACTATTTCATGTTTGGTAAAATTTTTGAAAGTAGAAACAGGAAAAAGCATTACGGTAGCATTATTATCTCCGATGACTAATTGCACTTGATCGCTATTGCCAAGTGGTGTATTAGTCGAAAATCCAAGTTTGCTATAAAACTCTTTTGATTTATTTGTATCTTTAACTGGCAAGTTGATCCAAAATTGTTTTGTCATAGTTATTTCTCCTTTTTTCATTTAATTCTACCCGTTACATTAATATATAATACTTTCTTTACTAACCCATTCTCCTAATTTGTACCTACATACTTAAATTCTTCGTTATTCCCAAAAAGAAAAACAATTTCATACTTTCTCTCACTACCATATTGGTCATAACCATAAAGGAAATAGCCGACTTGTGTATTTTCAGGTTGTGGGAGATAAAATTGTAAATACATAGGTAATCCAGCAATTTCTTTTGGAAAATACCGTTCTTTTGGAGCGTCATTCAGTTCAGCAAAATAGATCTTTTCATCAATAACCTCAAAATTAACATCAAATTCACTTCTTAATTTATCGAATTCGTTATTTGCTATATGCTTCAAGATTAACCTTGATTTATGGTCAAACTTTGAAAGATTGCTAAAAGCGTCTGTTAATTTCGTTCTTTCTTTATTCAATTCATCGCTAATTAATTTAAGCTCTTCTTTTAGTTTACTAATCTCTATATCTTTCTCTTCAAGCTGAGCTTCGTATTCCATATCATATTTATCATCTGAACATGCAGATAAAAAACTTTGAATCAGCACAATTCCCAACAATAGAATAAACCGTTTCATTTTATCAACTCCATTGAAGTATCTTAACTTGATAGTTCCATAAAGAATTTTCTAATATCCTCTGGTAATTCTTCTATTGCATGAATTTTTAACTTTGCAGTTCCTGGTGAAGTCATAATTACATAAGACTTTTCGTTAAACTCAAAAAGTGTGAATTGTGCTACTCTATTAGCTGTATTCTCTTGAATATAGTTAAAATCCTCTCTCGATAAATTACTTTCATAACCGTCTAAGAATAGCTTTTGAACTTCCTTAAAGCTGTCTGAAAAAGTTAATTCTTGATACAATTCAAGTGAGTTTTTAGGTTTAAAGAAAGATACATAATAGAATAATCCACCAGCTATTATTAATATGATTACTAAGTAAATAATCCAATCTTTTAGCGTTCTTTTCTTTGTAATCATCGAATTTTCTCCCCCATTTAACTTCAAATCTACTGCCCCTTTAGTACAATAACTTCAACAAAAAAGCGTTAATCCCTTCTTGGATCAACGCACCCGATAGCACAACAATAAATATTATTGTGAGATTAAATATTTTTCTTTGAAAATTGGACTAAGCTCACTCCATACATCGAATTTATTCCCATCTATATCGTAAAAAACAAAATTCCTTCCAGAGTGACCTCTGTTTTCAATTTCTCCAACTTTAATCCCTTTACCTATAAAATCCCTATGTATTGTTTCTAAAGCAACTAAACCATTCACTTCAAATGTTAAAGAAAAACATTCCTCACCATAAATATCAAAAAAATTGGAACTTTGATGTTCTTTTGATTTAACAAGAAAAATGCTTTGGTTTGCAAGATTTAATATTGCTTTATCTTCATCTTTATAGCTTAATTCAGCATCTAATTTATTTACATACCATTCAGATGATAATTCCACATTAGTTACTGGAATATATGTGGTTCCAACCCTTAATAATTTCTCCCTCATTTAAAATCACTCTCCCAAATTCTGATGAGTAAACAATTCCCTTTCTATATACGTTTCTCCTTTAATCGACTCCATAATGTTCATAATTGAACTAACCTGCCCCCTTAGTGAAAAAGCGGCTGTTCTTGTTGAACAATCGCTACCCGTTAGAAGAAAAAATGGCTGCCGATAAGACAACTATATCTTGAACCAACATATAGTGAGTAAAACTACTTTAGCTGGGTAGTATATGTTTGGGATGGTGTGCTTTCATCAATAGCATATTCCCCATTAATAAACAAGGAAGTGAATAGATGAATCAGAGTAACGAACGCAATAACTTTGGTGGAAATGTAGAAGAAAGTGGCAACAATCAGGCTGGTAGTAATGCTAATCAAGATGCGAGTGACTTTGGTGAAGCAGCAGGAATTTTTAATGGAGCCGTTGCGGGTGCTATGATAGGTGCTTCATTTGGACTAATTGGTACTGTAATAGGCGGTGTTTCAGGCGGTGCTATTGGTAACCAGATCGTAGAGGGGGCTGAAGTCGATGACAAAACAGCTTCCACAAATCGTGATGAGAGTAATAATAATTCTATAAATAAGTAGCAGGCACTTTACAAAAATGTATTTGTGTTAATCTCACCAAAAAAGGACCGTCAAAAAGACAGTCTTTTTTTTTTTTNNTTTCTACACAATCTTTATCTTCTTGATATTGGAAAGAAAGCGACTCCTCCTAAATAATATCAATGAAATTATTTCTTCTTTTTTATTTTCTCTTCAGCTTTTCTTTTGTTTTCGTCAACTCTAAATTTTACGATTTTACTAATTAATCCATAAGGGATGGGTTTTCCTATAGGAAATTGTACTGCGCCTTTCGATGTCTTATATCCCGATAATTCCTGTTTAAATGTATTAATTCCGCTTGCAGTTGGATAAAGCCCTATATGGTTTTTGAATGCAGCAAAATGTACCAGATTTCCATTTAAAGCAAAAGTAGGCATTGCATAACTTATTTTTTCCTCAGCATTTGGCGCTGATTCCTTTATAACCTTTCTTATTGTATTTAGTATTTCTTGAATCTCTTGAGGATATTGTAAAATATATTCATCAATTGATTTCGGAATTATGGTTTGTTGTTCCATAGTATTTCTCCTTTTCATAAATAAAGTTTTTATAGTATTTCAAAACATTTTATCATAAGGCTCTGTTAACGTTTAATGTTGATATTATAACGAGAAAAAATATGACATCCAATTATTTGGAAGTTCTATTTTTCGTAGTATGGTCTTATTCAACTATAGCACCCTTTAGCAAAATAACCTCATTCCTACAAATGTATCTTTTAATGACTCGTATTATCTGGTAATTCTTCAACCACAAGAATTTTTAACCTTCAGTTCTTGGAGAAGTCAAGAGTCAAAATCTTCTTTTGTAAAATTGTCTTCATTGCCGTCTAATATAAGTTTTTGTACTTCCTCAAAATCATTTGCAAAATGCAATTCCTAATAGGTGATAATGTTCGTTGAGTTCTTCTGAATGTATTTTAGTCTCTTACTCCACCAACACTAATTCCAGGAGCATTTATAATGAAAATTTGATACAGTAGTTGGGTGATCGCTAAATTTCCTTTATTTTACAAATGTTACTTCATACAAAAATCACATTTTTGTAATATACTAATTNNGTTTAGGAGGATTTATTTTGAAACGTATTTTTACCGCAGCAGCAGTTTTACTAGCAATGTCTATTTCTACTAGTGCGTTTGCTCACTCGCATATAGGAGGATCAAATCCAGCAGATGGTGATGTTGTAACGGAACCATTAAAAGAAATAGTTCTTGAATTTGATGGTAAAATTGAACAAGGTAGCTTTATTGATGTAAAAACGGAAGAGGGGAAAGCAATCGAACTACAAGATATTATTATTGGTGATGGTACATTAACAGGTACTGTTGCTGAGCCACTTCCAAATGACGAATATCAAGTAAATTGGAGTATTATTAGTGCAGACGGTCACCCATTAGAAGGTGAATTCTCATTTACTGTAAATGCGCCAGTTCCTGAATCTGTGGAAGAAGTAACAAAGGAACCGTCAGAAACAACTGAATCAGCTGAGCAATCGACAGAAAATCAAGAAAAAGCAGCTTCAGCGGATGAAGTGGAGAAAGAATCATCTTCTATGACAGCTATTCTTATTGTTCTTTTAGTTATCATAGTAGCAGGTGGTTTCTTCTTACTTACTAAAAGAAAGAAATAATAAATGGGTATATTAGTAATTATTAGTCAGGCACTTTTATATTTATGCTTTTCGGTCTTAGTAGGAAGTTTTTTTCTTCTCCTTGTCCCAAGGAAATATCGTCCTGATATAAAAATTCCAAAGCGCTTATTACTTATTAGCGCCATTATGCTACCTGTTTTCGCATTTATTCCTGTACTTGATATTACGTTATATATTGCTCCACGTTTAGGTTTATTTGAATCGTTAATAATTGTTTTAACAACCTATACAATTGGGACTGCATGGGATTTTACCCTTCTCGTTTCTAGTGTATTAATACTATTAATTGCCTTGGCGAAATCTACTGAAAAGAACATTTTCTCTATTTTAGGAGCATTTCTAACATTTGGATTAATATTAACAGTTGCTTGGTCAAGCCATGCGAGTGCTGTTGATCCAATTATAGGAATTATCAGCGACTTTATTCATTTAGCAGCTGTCAGTGTTTGGGTTGGAATTCTACTTATGATTGGCTGGTGTTCGCTCAATCATAAAAATTGGCTTGAATTTTTAAGCTGGTTTTCCCAGGTTGCTTTTGGCTGTTTAGTTGCTACAATTCTTAGTGGTGTTTTCTTGATGGATATAATGGTCGATGGGTATATTGGTTCATGGCTGGTTTCATATGGACAAGGGTTATTAATGAAACATTTATTCCTACTGCCACTTGTTTTTTATGCATTAGTGAATGGTTTCATTGTAAAATATAAAATTTCAAAAGATGCTACATTCAATCCAATCCCTTGGATTCGTGTAGAAGGCTTTATTTTATTTACAATCTTTACAATTACAGCAGTTTTTTCGCAACAATCACCGCCTCATGGGAATTATTTAACGGGTGATGCGATATCACCTTTATTCAGTCTATTTCACGATGGCATAATCGATTCTGATACTACAATTGGCTTTTTTGTGAACTTAAATACAGTATGGTTCTTTTTTCTTTCTATTCTATTTATGGGGTTAATTGTATTATCATTTTTAAAAAAAGCATCGATTATTATATCTTTTCTTTTTAGTTGCTTATTTGTAACGAGTATATACTTTATGATAATGGTTACTGTGATAATTCGCTAAAAAGAGTGTGACTCAAAAAGTCGCACTCTTTTTTTATTTTCAATTCTGGATATTTTTTAAGTAGTTTTAATAAATAGTGGTAAACAATGACTCCAAATAATTTCCTTCTTAAAAAATTCACCTCATCATTTAGTAAACTTAATAATGACATCAAATTTTTTCAATTGGTGCCACTGTAAATTTTCCATATTGATATAAACTAGTTAGTTTATTACTGAGCGCTGGATGTCCTTCGCTTTTCCCTTACTATAATGAGCTCAAGTACATTTTTTCACAATCTTGCTGGCAATTATGTTGTCTCATAACAAAAGCCACCAGTAAATCGGTACCTTGTTTTTAACAACTCCCGTATTTTTCTATTCCACCCAGTAAGGTGAACCCAAATGAATCACAGAACTGCTAAACCTTGTGACCCAAAGTAAGGAAAATTAGTCCATGCAGCAACCTGCAATCTTGCTAAACTACCATCCTTTTGAATATTAAATACTGACACTGTTCCTTGATTTCCGTTAAGGGTGTAAAAATGCCGTCCATCTTTACTCACTCCAACATCCATCGGCAGGCCTGGTGCTGTACCTGGCGGTGTACTGGTAATATGCCTTACCACCGACAGTGCTCCATTGGGATCAATTCGGTAGGTGGAGATGGTGCCGCTTAAGGTGTTGGTAGTATATGCAAAACGTTCATCCCTCGTTGTTACAACCCAACAAGCAGTCTGATATCCGTTTGGTACAGAGCCGCTAATCACATGAAGGATACCATCGTTGCTCAATGAATAAGATGACAGTGCATTTGAAACTGCTTCTGTAACTAAGAGGATTCCAGACGATAGAAAATAAACTCCCAATGGTCCTTGACCATAAGAATCATTAACGATTGGTCCTGTAACCGTACCATTTTTATTTACAGGGAATACACTGATATGGTTTGATGTAAGCTCAGAGACAACGATTTTACTGCCATCCGGAGTGAAGAGAACCTGCGCCGGTTGAGCATTGAAGGTACTGAGAGAATGGGTGGATCCTGGAATAGGAGTAAGGCTTCCGTTATCATCTATGTGAAAGCCAGTGATATTTGATGCAAAATTGTTTGCGGCATTACCTACATTGGAGACATAGAGAAGATTACCAAACACATCTACGCTATTGGGCTGAGCACCTCCTGATGGCTTTATATCCACGAGTACAGGTGCCCCGCTGTCGGTTATGATGAAACTACTGATACTATGGCTGCCTGCGTTAACTGCAATTAGAAAACGTCCATCACGGGACAAAGTTAGGGCCCCTTGTGACGCTAGGGGATCGACGCCATCATTTGCTGTTGCAGTGGAAACTTCCTTTGTACCAGTACCTCTTCCATAAGTTGGGTAGGAACCCACAAAGGTGAGCATTCCATTCATGTCCATGTAATAGGCAATGATTTGATTCATTACTTCATTATTGGTCATCATGTACACCATACTCGCACGTGCACGAAAATAATTGTTCATTATCTGCATTTTATGACCCTCCTCCTTTCCTAATTTTATATGGTTCTGTTGTCATTATAATTCCCCAATTCATTAAGAAGAGCACATTTCCTGCTCTAGAAATGCGCCCGATTATGGAATAATCAACAACTCTTCTATTAGCTGATATTGAGAAATAAGGAAAGCACAGTTATTTGTATGCCTATTTCACATAATCTCCGTTATCGGAAGTGAAGATTTTCTATTTGACGGTTTTTCTCATGAAGTTAATATCACCAATTTCTTTATTGAATCCCCATTTTTCATAAAAAGATATTTTGTCAGATTTACAATACAATTCAAAGTGTTGCACAGATTGAAGTTTAGGGTGTGTCGTTACTTGATCTAACAATATTCGTCCCAAACCTTTTCCTTGATACTCTTCATGGATAATAACATCGAAAATTAAGGCTTTATAGACAAAATCTGAAAGAACACGTATAAAACCAATGAGTCTATTAGTTTTATTTTCACATATTCCAATGAGGATGTCTGTGTTTTCAAGCATTACCAACACGTCTTCAAACTTTCGGTTATCTGTCCACCATTCTTGTTGGTATAATTCGTAGAGTTCTATGATTTGTTGTTCATCTAGTGTTGAGATGATATTGTAATTCATGTATGTTTCATTCCCTTCAAAACATAAATATATATTTATATATATCATTCACTTTTCAGGTGTACAAATCCTTTTTTGCGATGTTTTACTATGTCAACTATTACGCTCTCTCAATTGTGCTTGATGCTACATAAAAAAGTTGGGGTTAATGCAACCTCTTCCTCAATTAAATGGCCCTTTTCTGGAACAAGTTTTTTGCCCTGAGTAAAAAATAAATTCACCTCTGTTGTCACATATATTATGGAGGTGATT
>NZ_JBALOZ010000211.1:0-8879 GCF_036965125.1 Bacillus sp. JJ1503 | reverse complement strand
AACAGTTCTATACTTCCGATAAATTTCATCATACTTATGATGTGGCTCTGCTTCTTCCTCTGTCATTGTTTTCATCTCAAAAACTTGCTTACCCTCGGAATTATAAAACTTCCATTCTGTAAAATGCATGGCTGCCGCAATAGACACTGAGATAGATACTGTTAGAAAAATAGAGATAAATGAAGCCCGTAAAAATATAGGCACTTTTTTGCGTTCTATAGCATTAGTAGACAAATATTCATTATGTTGGACTTCTGGGAGCTTCTGATTTTTAAAACGTTGCTCAAATTCCTCAAACGATTTAATCTTATCTTTCATCCTGTTTTCTCCTTTCAATTAATTTTTTGATTTTCACCTTTACTCTTTCGAATCGTTTTCTTGCAGCTGAGGCGCTAATATCTAGAATCTCCGCTATTTCTGAAAAATCTCTGTCCTCAATTATTCTAAGTACAATGATTGCTCTTTCCTTCGATTTTAATTTCGATAATATGTAATTTAATTCAAAATCTCTATGCTGGTCATAGGCGGGTTCCTTTTTCAGCCTACTTTTTTCGGTAAAAGGAATAAATTTAATTAAAGCTTTCCTTCTTATTTTATTTAAACAATGGTTGTAAGCAATTTTATAAAGCCAAGCTCGATGATTATTAATCTCTGAAATATTTTTGCTCTGATATATTTTAATAAATACTTCTTGGACAGTATCTTCAGCATCGTGATGGTCTCTCAAAATGTTATAGCAATAAGTATAGACTTGATGATGATATAGTTTTATAAGATCTTCGTGGATATTCTCTTCTGCTCCTTCAATACTGTATTCGGCCCTGTTAATATACATAGATATCACCTCTTTTCTTCCGGTCTATATATTAAGACAAACACCCGCCGACTAATGTGACAGTTTTTAAAAATTCAATTATTAAGAATGTAAAAAGTGAAACCCCCTTTAGGAACAAATCCTATTAGAAGTTTCACCTATTAAATTACTTCATTTGGCACTTATCCTACTGTCTTATCGTAAAAACTCATCCGCGGATTTAAGTATTCATTAGGCGTTTTTAATTGAAAGCAGTTTGCTTTTTCAGTGAAATCTATTTTTAAGTTTTCATCGAGAAACACTTCTTTTGATTTTTCTATGTAAATGCTGCCGACACTCGTTTTAATTTCTCGGTCATCCTCATCCAATTCACTCACTAGCCAAAGGGCGGTAACCCCGCTAACAACACATCCACAGCCATCTATGTCGTATTTAAGCTTTAAAAAGCCGTTTTTTCCGTTCACTCGTTCTTTTATTTTCCGGCCCGCTTCTTCTGTTATGACAATGTTCATCTTCCTAGTCCCCTTACCTTGCTTTTTCTTTATTATTGTAGCATATTCCGCTGGAAGCGCTTTTCTAACTACCTTATGCAATAGTTTTCCTGTCGAAGGGCGCTATAGAGTCCCCTTAACTACCTTGCGCATCCTTTTTTCCTGCCGATGGGCGTTATAGAGCCCCCTTAACTACCTTCCCTTACTGTTTTTCCTGCCGAAGGGTGTTATAGAGCCGGCTTAACTACCTTGCGCAACCTTTTTTCCTGTCGAAGGGTGCTATAGATCGCCTTATTTGCTTTTTGTTGCTTTACCTTTTAACATAGAAGATAAATGTGGCATTTTTGTGAAAGGATGGATTTAGATGACAAAAGTTACAATTAAAGTGAATGACAACGGCTCATATCGTATTACTGGGGATGTTGACTTAATTGATGCGGAAGGAAACAAATTTGAAACAAAACAAACTTTCTCTCTTTGCCGCTGCGGCAGATCAGCTAAAGCACCATTTTGCGATGGATCTCATAAAGGAAATTTTGAATCTGTTGTTCGTGCACCGAAATCCGAAGAAGCATAGGTCAACCAATACTTTTCATTAAAAACGGGGATATTATCCCCGTTTTTTCGTTTCCTTCCCAACTTTTGCTGGAGCTACCTCTTCTTCCTCCGTTATCCCCCGCAGAATTTCCCGATCCATCAAGCTGCTGTCATCCCCTGCACCTGGGGCGACATTAGCCATCGGAAGCTGTTCGAGCTCTTTTCCTCTTGGCATGCGAAAAACACCTCCTTCTTTGTTAAGGTGCTTCTCCTGAAGGGACTTTAATCATTTCCATTAGAAATGGGCATTGGAGTCAGGCTTGCAGCATATGTTCAAGCAATCGTTTAATCGATTCTAATTTTCGTTTTGGATAAATGATATAGCTTTGAATGATGGGCGGCTTCGTTTTCGAGCGAAATGGAAGGGACACAAGCTTACCTCTTTGTATGAAAGTATCTGCTATAACGGATGGCAAAAGTCCCAAAAAGTTACCACTTCGTAAATATTGGACATACAGAGAGGCGTGATCGACCATTAAAGAATGCGTTTCCTTTCCAACGTTCTCTTCAAACCAGTGGTTATAGCTTGGTCCCCAATCCATATGAATATAGGGCAAGTTTCTTAAATTAGCCAAATCGATTTCCTTCGAAAAGTCGGTATCCGCATTTGTAACAAGTCTAATCTCTTCTTTTTTAAATGGAAGAACCTCGATTTCTGAATGAGTAGGTGGAATAAGGACGACTCCAAAATCAATGACCCCATCGAGAACATGCTGAACAATATCCCATGAATGTCCCGTAATGAAACGAAGTGCTGTTCTTGGATGCTTTGCTTGAAACTCTTTCATTATTGGAAACAGCAGATAATCCCATAATGAATGCAAGCTTCCTATAACTAAGGAGTCTTCAAATGTTTCTTCTATACTCACTTTTCTTGCCCCTTCATCAACAAGCTCAACAATTCTCTTTGCATAGTCCAGCAACTCTTTACCTGCTGTGGTAAGAAGAACTTGTCGATTATCTCGCTCAAATAATTGTTTCCCAAGTGTTTGTTCTAATGCTTTAATACGCATTGTAACGGTTGATTGGGATATAAACATTAATTCTGCTGATTTTGTAAAATTTTTCGTCTGAGCTACAGACAAGAACGCACGTAGCTGTTGAATTTCCACTTTATCCATCCTTATAATTAGTTTTTTTAATTAATGCTATTATAATTATTCGTTATACAAATGACAATTGTGCTGATACACTTTTAATAGTTCGTTTTAGATGAAAGGTGAGAGCTTGATGAGAGCCATACGATTATTACTAGTAAATTCATTTCTTATGAATGTCAGTTTTTTTGCATTTATTCCGTTTTTATCTTCCTATATTACTGGAAATTTAGCGCTTTCTGCTGGTATTGCAGGAGTGGTACTTATGATTCGCCAGTTGATACAGCAAGGCACTTCCTTTTTATCAGGGATGCTCGGGGATCGGTTTGATTATCGAATATTGATTAGTACAGGGATGATTTTGCGAGGAGCAGGCTTTCTGCTATTTTCATTTTGCACAACTCCGATGGAATTAATTGTTGCTGCTATCATCGCTGGTATAGGTGGTTCCTTATTTGAGCCTACAAGCAAGGCTGCTATGTCCATTTTTAGTCACCCTTCTAAACGAGGGGATATTTTTGCGCTAGATAAAATTGTTCGCCATTCCGGGATTATTTGTGCTGGGATATTAGGCGGAATACTATTGCAGCTCGACTTTTTCTATTCTTCCTTAGTATGCGGCGGGATTTTTGTTTTCAGCGGGCTGATTACTTTTTTGATGCTGCCTAAAGAAAATGTAAATGTACCAAAGCAGTCCTTTAAGGACTCTTGGCAAAAGGTCAAATCTGACCGGCTGTTTATTTATTTTACGATTAGCATGATTGGATTTTGGTTTATGTTTATGCAGTTGTATTTGACGATTCCGCTGCATGCTGCCAAAGTGTTAAACAGTTCAACATTCGTGTCAAGTTTGTTTATCGTCTATGGGATGATTGTCGTTTTTCTCCAATATCCTTTGCAAAAATGGACGAAAAAGTTTTCGCGGTTATCGGTCATTAAAGCAGGTATGGCTATCATGGGAACAGGTATGTTACTAATTGGGGTGTCGGATAGCTTCCTAATTTTCTGGGCTGGCTTTTGTACATACGCTGTTGGCATTATGCTGGTGGAACCAACCTCATACGAATATACTTCGGAAATTGCCCCACCACAATTTTCTGCAAGCTATTTTGGTTTTTCTCTGCTTGCCATGGCAATTGGAGGCAGCTTGAGCCAAGGTGGTGGCGGGTGGATGTATGAGCATATGCCACATGTAAATTGGACTATTTGTACTTTAGCGGGCCTCCTTTCAGCCATCAGTATTCAATGGCTGCAATGGATAACAAGAAAACATACTCAATTAGGAGAGTTAAAGAAGAGAAGCATTTAAGAAAAGATATGGAAGTATAACCTGGATGAAATGATGGGTCTCTTTGTTGGAGACTTTTAATTTGTTTTTTTCCTTTACTAAACGCAGAAAGATGACTAGAAAAAATATCCGAGTGTCTTTCTGCGTTAAACTGCTTATTAATCTGTAACCCGCACATCAGCTATTTCAGAAATATGAATCCGGTGCACTTCCTCAAAACGATCAACAATATGCAGCTTCTGATTTATTTCATCCCAAAAATGAATGGTCCCCATTACAAGCTCATAATTTTTATGACGATAATGAGTAACAGCAACGCTTTTTCCAAATTCCATTGCCTCCGAAATGACGGTGTTCATGCTTTCAAAATTTTGTTCGTCTATGTCCCGTACTTGATCGTACATATCTTCCTTCGCCCAGTCTCTCAATAATTTCACATGTTCTGGGAGCATCATAGATGTCCACTTGATTCTGCCCCGATCCCGAATCATTTAAGATCCCCCTTCGCTACATTTTATGACCTCCAACTAAAGTCGCCCGGTGCTTAGCTGTTCCCGCATTTGTATAGGAGACTGCTCTTAAAAGGGCTCCTGCTCCGAACTTTGATCTGATGTAATCAACTGTGTAGCCAAGCTCCCTCTTCTTCCAGCCGTTACCATCAAAAAGGTTTAGCTGCATTTCATTATCATCAACAAGTTTTCCAATGGAGAGCGAAATTTGCCGCACTGTTTTTCCTTCATAAAATTGATGAAAAAGCTGTATGCATACACGATAAATATCCATTGTCACATTTGTTGGCTCATCAATTGTTTTTGAACGGTAAAAGCCGCCTCCAAATTCATCTTGGCTGTAGCCGATCCCAAAGCTGATCGTCCTCCCTGCCTTCCGGTGACTTCGCACCCTTCTTGCTACCTCCTCGCACATCTCAAGAATGACATACTTAATTTCATGCTCTTCTTTATAATCTCTGAGCAAAATTTGGCTTTTTCCAAAGCTAATTTGTCCCTCCATAATCGGGGCACCGATATCAGAAAAGTCAATCCCCCATGCATGATGGAAGAGCTGATTTCCCATAATGCCGAATTTCTTCTCCAGCTTTTCTAAATCATAGTGAGCAAGCTGGCCAACTGTGAAAATCCCCATTCCATTCAGCGTTTTTTCCACGCGGCGCCCGATCCCCCACATTTCCCTTAAAGGAGAGACCGGCCACAATTTCGTTTGAACATCCTCATAAGTCCACTCAGCAATTTCTAATTTTTTCGCTTCTAAATCAAGACAAAGCTTTGCGAGCAGCATATTAGGTCCAATTCCAATGGCACATGGCAGCTGAAACTCACGCTCAATATCATCCTTTATCTTTCGGGCAATCGTAAGAGCATCACCCCAAAGATGCAAAGCCCCATCCACCTTTATAAAACTTTCATCCACGCTATACGTGTGAATCGCCTCTTTCGGGACATACCGATTAAAAACTCGAGTAATTTCAGTTGATATCCTCAAATAAGTTGCCATTTTCGGTTCCGCAACAATAATGCGCGGATCATCCGGAACTTCATATAAACGGTTTCCCGTCTTAATACCGAACTCCTTTTTCATCTTTGGCGATGCCGCCAGAACTACACTCCCCTTCCGCTCTTTTTTTCCAGCCACAACAAGATAGCATTCTAGAGGATCAAGTCCCTCTATAACAGCGGAACAGCTTGCATAAAAGCTCTTCATATCGACACACAATATTTTATTTTTGGGCATCGTATTGTAATCAATCATGACTTTTGCCATCCTCCTAGAAAAACACAGGCTCCTTGCATAAAAGAAAAAGAGAACACACATTCTTATATATACCCACTATAATAAGCGAATATACGTTCTGATTCAATGGAAATTTTACGACTAATTCCCTAAAAAAAGGGGGCTTTAATATACCTTTCCGCCTAAAAAGTCGTATAATCGACAAGAGGAGGCATACGAAAGATGGATCGAAAACTCATTTTTAAAATGATTCAAACATGCTTAAAGCAATATCATGAATCAATTTCTATTGATAGTGTGGAATTTGAGGGAATGTACGAAAAAATAAATTTACTAAAACATGAAGAAAAAGAAAGTGATTTGTACGACATTGTGAATGATGTCGTGTATGGGTATATAACGGATTCGCCTTATTTTTAGTAAGTGTGAATCAATAAGAAAAACCAGACATACTGAAGTTGTATTCAATACGCCTGGTTTCTTTTCCGAATTAGGCTTGCTGTGTTTATTTTTGATTAAACATCCGTCTTCCAAGCCGCTCAAACAAGCGAGGAAAAAGGGTATATACAATACTGCCTGCATTCATCCAGCCCGGCAAATTAATTTCTCGTGTCGGGGTCAGCATCGCATCTACAACCTTTTTTGCCACATACTCTGGCTTTAGCATAAATCTTTTTACATTTTTAACATAGGTTCCTTTTTCATCGGCAATGGTAAAAAAGTTCGTTTCAATCGGTCCAGGGTTAACGGCCGTTACAAAAACACGATGGCTAGTAAGCTCCATCCGAAGACTATTTGTATAGCCGAGCACAGCATGCTTCGTCGCTGAGTAGACACTTGATTTAGGTGTAGCAATTTTACCCGCCTGGGAGGCAATATTAATAATATGACCGCTTCCCTGCTGTCGCATGATAGGCAAAACCATACTTGTGCAAGCCATTAAGCCAACAACGTTGACAGCAAACATCCCTTTAATATCATCGATTTTTGCCTCATGAGCCTCGCGAAAAACCCCGTAACCTGCATTGTTAACAAGAACATCAACACGGTCAAGCCGCTCCAAAACCTTTGAAAAAACAGCCTGCACCTCGTCAGTGCTGGAAACATCAAGCTTATGTATATCAACCTTTACATGAAAACGGCTTTCTAAATCCGTTTTCAGCGAAAGAAGCTTCTCATAGCTTCGGGCGAGCAAAACAAGATTGGCTCCTCTTTCCGCACAAAGTGAAGCCATCGATGCACCGATTCCGGCCGAGGCACCTGTAATAATAATAGTTTTATTTTTCAAACGATCCAACATATTCCACCTCAGCTAAGCAGAAAAATAAAATGCCTTCCCTGCCTTATTTATACTAATTTCCCCCAAAGCATCCAAATAGTCAAGCTGGGCAATCGTTTCTGAAATCGTTAAGCCAAACTCCCTTTCATATACGGCCGGAAATAGACGCTGGCAAATTTCAAAAACGGTAAGAGGCTCCTGCTCAAGCCATTTTTTTATAAATATCGCACGCTCATGCTGACGTGCCAGTCTTTTCTCAATTAATTCATTAGGATCATAAATATCCTCTCCATGTCCTGAATAAACAAGCCGGATTGGGAATTGCCTTAGCTTCTTTAATGATTCATTATATTGCAGCTGCGGTTTGGGACGCTTTGTTTCTCCAGGAAGCGGCGGTTCCATTAAAGGATTCGGAGAAATATGTGCCAGTAAATGATCCCCTCCGATAAAAACCCCATCCTTCTCTCGGAACAAACCGATATGACTTTGAGCATGCCCAGGTATTTCAATAACCGTCCAGTCACCAAGCCCCAGCGGAGTGTCCCCTTCTTCCAATACACTTGTAAGGGAACGGCTACAGGAAAAACGCAAAGACTTTTTTAACGAGCTAATAAAAGGAAAAAATCGATCTGGAATTCCGCACTTAGGAAATAGATCATAGTAAAATTCATCATGTGCCTTTAAAAACGAATCTGTCCGCATTAGCCATCTTTCATTAAAACGATGTCCATATACTTCCATACTGGTAGGGAAAAAGTCCAAAAGACCAGCATGATCAGGATGATGATGGGTAAGGACAACTTGTTCAATATCTTCAGGAGATAGACTTAAATCTTGCAATTGTGCCTTTAAAGCCTCCCATGCTTCTTCTGTTTTAGGCCCAACATCAACAAGTGTCAGCCGCTCTCCCTTCACAACATATATATTCACATCACCAACCGCAAAAGGGGTAGGGATAACCAATTTAGCAATGCCATTTTTCCATTCTGTCATTTCTTCAACTCCTCAAAATACTATATCTAAATAAAATAATATCTAATCCATGCAGTATATAAACATAAGTTTACTCTTAAATTTACCAATTGTCATTATTTTCACATAATTAGAGATAGGAGGACGATAGATCCGTTATGTATCTGAAAAGAATGTTTTTATCAAGGTTAACGGCCTCTGAGTCCGCTATTACATGAAAAGAATGATATTTTCTCATGTTTTTTCATCATTAACGAATTCTGTGTCCTATTCATTCGACTAAGGAGCAAATTTTACGGAAATAAAGGATTCTCTGTCCGCTAAATATAAAAATCTGAATAAAATTCGAATGCAAAAGAATCGTTTTCGGTTTTCACTGTGAATGAATGCGCTATTTGAAATAGTTTAATCGGAACTTTTTATTAAAATTCGCTTGCCTTATTCCTTGCCTAACATTATTCCTCTTATAAATGAATAAATATAAGTGAAACTTCAATCAGTGGGGGTACCAACGCTAAGGACAAGCGAGTACCGATAAAGACATTAAGCCAAACCTTTCTTTGTCAGCATCATTCCCCACTGATTGTTAGTT
>NZ_JBALOZ010000210.1:0-5958 GCF_036965125.1 Bacillus sp. JJ1503 | reverse complement strand
AAATATCGGGAACCTTAATGGGTGTAGCGATTATTTCTATTCTGAACAATGGATTAAATTTATTAAATGTTTCTTCCTATAATCAATTAATGATTAAAGGTGTCGTAATCTTATTAGCGGTATGGCTTAATTCCATTAAAGCAAGAAAAAATGCGAGTGTGTAGGTGATATTAATGAGTGGTGGTATTTTTCCAGAAAAGAAACATGTATTAGAAAATTTATTTAATGTACGAAAACCAATTATAGGTATGGTTCATTTGAAACCGCTGCCTGGGGCTCCCCATTACAAAGGCGAAAGTATGGATGAAATCATCGAGTTTGCTCTTGAGGATGTTCGCCGTATGGAAGAGGGCGGAGTAGACGGATTACAAATAGAAAATGCATGGGATCTCCCTTTTCCGAAGCCCGAGGATTTCAGTTTTGAAACGGTTGCAGCCATGACTGCAGTAGGGGTTGAAATTCGTAAAGCATCTAAGCTGCCGCTTGGTGTAAACTGCTTAGCTAATGCAGTCGTCCCAGCTATTGCGATCGCTAAAGCATGTGATGCGAAATGGGTTAGATCGAATCAATGGGTTAATGCTTACGTGGCTAACGAAGGAATCGTTGAAGGGGCCTCAGCAAAAGCCATGAGATATAAGTCAAATCTCTTCGGTGATGATATAAAGGTTATGGCCGATGTTCATGTAAAGCATGGTAGTCATTCCATCGTTGCTGACCGCAGCTTGGCAGAACAAACACGGGATAACGAATTCTTTGATGCTGATATTTTAATTGCTACGGGAAACCGAACTGGGAATGAAACCTCACTAGATGAACTTATTGGTATTAAGGAGTCTGCTAGTTTACCAGTTATTATTGGAAGTGGAATGACCACTGACAATGCGAAGAAGATTCTATCTATTGCGGATGGTGCGATTGTTGGAAGTTTCCTTAAGGAAAACGGAAACTGGTGGGAAAGAGTAGATACTGAAAGAGTAAAACAGTTTATGGACCAAGTAAACTCACTCCGATAGAATAGGGAGTCTTTAACATGGTAAAAGTTGCGGTACATGGATTTATTAATGCGGACTTAATTGGACTGATTGATGGATTTACAGAAATCGATCAAGAAATGGAAGGCAAGGAATTACAAATAGCCCCAGGTGGATCGGCAGCAAATGTTGCTGTCGGTCTTTCGCGTTTAGGGGAAGAAGTATATTTCTTAGGGGCAGTCGGTGAAGGATCGTATACTTCTTTTCTGTTAAATAGCCTCGAAAAGGTCAAACTTGACTATATTCAAAGAATACAAGGAAAAACCTCAGGGACTGTTATGGTGCTGGTAAACAATACAGGATTAAGAACGATGTACACTTTCCAAGGTGCAAACTCAGATTATGATGTCGATCTGGTCCCGAGGGAATTTTATGAAAGTATTAGTTTATTGCATATAAGCAGTCCCGTAATAAATCTGGCACCCTCATTATTTAGATGGAAAGAAAAGTGTCCTGATCTGAGAATTTCTTTTGATCCAAGTACTTTATTGACGAAGAAGGGTTTACCATTTTTGGAGCCATTGTTGTCAAAAACAGATATTTTATTCGTCAATCGCTCCGAAATGAATGATTTGTTTCCGAATCAAGATATGGATCATTCTATAAAATCACTCCACGATTTAGGAGTGGGCAAAATATTTGTTAAATTAGGAAAAGAGGGTGCACTGTCTAGTTTTATCACAGAAGGAAGCAGCTATAATCGACTTTACCTGCCATCAATAAAAGTTAATCCAGTTGATTCAACCGGTGCAGGTGATGCCTTTGCTGTAGGTGCCCTATATGGAATCATTCGAAATTGGTCGCAAGAGGAGATATTGCGGGCTGGGATTAAAATGGGGTCAAGTGCCGTATCTGAGGTTGGTGCCAGAAAAGGTTTGCCGCATTTTCTAGAGAGGGAAGTGTAGCTATATGGATATCCAAAAGGTATTTCAATATCTTGATAAAGATGATGCTATCGAGTTTTTAAAGTCATTAATCCAGATCAATACGATCAATCCTCCAGGTGGGGAAAAGGCACTTACGGACAAAATTAGTCAACGCCTTGAAAATACAGGATTATTGGTACAGTCAGATTTAGTGGAAAATGATAGAGAAAATTTAATTGTTTCATATAGTAATGCAGAAATTTTACCTGACCATTCAAAAAGGCTAATATTCAGCGGACATTTCGATACCGTCCCAGTCGGGAATGTAGAATGGACCTATCCAGTGTTTGAAGGAAGACAGGAAGGCGAAAGGATATATGGGCGGGGCTCATCAGATATGAAAAGTGGTGTAGCCGCCATGATCATCGCAATGGAATGTATCGAAAAAGCAGGAATTAAATTGAATGGTATCCTTCAATTTGTAGGTACTGTCGGGGAAGAAGTAGATTGTCTAGGTGCTAAAACTGTTGTCAAAAAAGGTCAAATTGATCAAGCTTCGGCGATTGTTATTAGCGAACCTACTTCAAATCAACCCGTTATTGCACACAAAGGTGTATTGTGGTTGAAAATCTCAATGTTTGGAAAAACAGCCCATGGCTCCATGCCTTCGGAAGGGATTAATGCAATATTGGCAATGAACCAATTTATGAATGAATTAAATAATTATATTCTCCAATATGATGAACATGAAATATTAGGAGGCTCCACATTGAATATTGGGATGATCAATGGGGGCGTTGGGACAAATGTGGTTCCAGACGAATGTTCTATCACCATTGATATTCGAACCGTGCCAGGACAATCGCACCCAGAAATTACTGATGATATCAAACATCTGGCACAAAAGGTATCTGAAAAGATTAATGTGACGTTTGGAATAGAGGTACTGAATGATATGGACTGTGTCTATACTTCTGCAGATGATCCTTTTGTTGATTTAGGGATTCAAACAGCTCAAAGCTTGAATAGCGAGGAAAGTCTAAAGCCGGGCGGAGTTAACTATTATACAGATGGATCTATTTACAAGGCACACTTACCCGAAGTTCCTATTTTAATTTATGGGCCGGGTGAACCTAAACAAGCCCATCAGCCTGATGAATGGGTTGAAATTCAAAAATACCTCGACTCCATTAAATATTTCATTACTCTAGCCATTGATTATCTAGGGGTTCAAGAGGGTGCTTGATGGTGCTTTGAACTTTGTCGAAGATTAATTATTATGCTTAATAATTAATCGAAGGGGTGAATAAGGTTTGGATCTTAAAGTTATTGTTATTACAGGTGCTGGTAGCGGACTGGGTGCTTCTCTTGCAAAAAGATATTCAGATATGGGCTGTCATGTATGTTTGCTAGGAAGAACAGCTTCAAAACTTGAAGAAACCGCTAAACAATTAACTAATAGCTATTCTATTTACAAGTTGGATGTTACGTCCAAAAGTGCGGTAGAAAAGGTGATGTGGTCCATTAAGGAAGAAGTGGGGTCTATTGATTTATTAATCAATAATGCTGGACTCGGTGTATTTGATTTGGCAGAAAATTTAACAGAAGAACATGTGCATGACATGATTGATATTAATTTAAAGGGAACAATATTTTGCACACAAGAAGTCCTGCTAAGTATGAAAGAGCGTAATCAAGGCATTATTATAAATGTTGTGTCGACTGCCGGAGTTGAAGGGAAAGTTAACGAATCAGTTTATTGTGCAAGCAAATTTGGTGTTCGAGGGTTTACTGAGAGTCTTGCTCTGGAACTAAATGACACTGGCATTCGGGTGTTCGGTGCTTATATGGGCAGAATGAAATCACCATTCTGGAATGGAATTTTTTCAGAAGAAAGAATTAAGAACTTTATGGATCCAGACGATGTAGCAGATATTATCATTGATAATGCAAAACTTCGAAATAATATAGCCGTTACTGAAGTTATTATTAAAAATAAAATCTAATAGGGCAGTTCATTATAGAGTAGGTTCTATTAATTCCGTACTATGGAAAGTGGCTGTCCCTTTCAGTTTTTAAATGACCTTAACCCCACGTACCTAATCTACATAAAACACCGGGATGATTCCGTTTTTCCCTAGGGAAATGAAGGAATGTCCCGGTGTTTTGTTTCCATGCCTTCCTAGATCGGTTGAATATGTTTGTAGTGAAAACTGTAATCCCTTGGTCCCTTGTCACCTAGTTTGCTGCGATAATTATTAATCTTGAAACGACCAACCTCAAAGAAATCCCAATAATAGTCGTGACCTGTTCCAGTTCAGCGATTAAGCCACCCGTGTGAATTGGCTGACAAACCAGTCAATTTGGCTGACAACCACCTGGAATTGGCTGATAAACTACTTAATTTGGCTGACAAACCGCCAAATCTGGCTGATAAACCTTTCAACTCACTGTCAAAGTGTAATTCTTATCTCATCATATGTAGTTTAAGAGGCCAAAACAGGGTTAAGTACTACTTTTTTAACTTAAACCACTTTTTCCGTATTCACGGTTTAGTAATGCAAACAGTTTTTGTCGCTTATTTGGTTTCAACTAGTGGAGAAGACAGGGCTATTGCGCTGTTTTTTTTAGTAGGGAGGATATTACGAATACCATAAATATTGAGAGGGTGGTTGGTCACCATCATTCACCCTCATGCATCTTTAATACATTAGATAAATCCAATAAATAACCAATGAATGTACACAAGCCACAATAATTGCATATAATAGATTCCACTTTAAAACAAGGTCAAAAATACTAACCCTCAATAAATTGGATATCACAATATTTGGTGGGGAGACACTTGAGATGGTTGAGCCTACAGCCCAAGAACTGAGTAGGGTTAGTGCCATAATGATATTATTGATTCCAATTGCCTCATTTGAAACACTTGCAAGGATTATGCTGATCATCACGATTTGATGTATGCCTAAGAAGGAGAATAGTGAAACAAATGCTATTGTAAAGAAAATCATAAGTAATATGGAGTAATCTGCGATGCTCACCCATAAAATATTTAGATTATTACCAACAGAAGTAGTTGAGGCAATAGAGCCAAAAAAGCCAGCTGTTAAGAATAACACAATTTCATTTGCTCTATCAGGGAAGATTTTTAATAGAAAATTTTTTGATTCTCGTAAAAAATCCTTCTGCTTTTTTAAATATGCTGACCAGATAACAGAAAACAAGATAACGGTAAAAGTCACCATAAGGATAATATTTAAGGAGCTAAAGAACTCCAAAAGACCGATGGAGACAGTTAGCAGGGTGATGACAATTAATAGTTCATATGGTTTTCTAAGATTAATGAATTCTTTTCCTTTTTGGGTGTGCCAACCTACTGTTTTACTTTCCCTTAACGAAAAAAGTAGGTTTGATATGACTAATTGTAAGATTCCTAGGAAAAGGCCAAAATGCAAGTATTCATGTATTTGAATGTTGTAATAATTTACAATTAGTAAAACAGATGCAAAGTAGGGTGCCCACATACATGCGGGTATAAAACCTCTCATATATACTTTGCCTAAAAGAGATGTAGGAAGCTTCAGTTCTTTTACCATTGAATGAATAATGAAAATGGAACCTACATTAATGATTGGCGCTAAAAAGAAATATGAGGCAGAAATAAAAAAGTAAATTTGTTGTGGCTTCTTAGCAAACTTTACAGCTAAATCCATTATGTTTCTTTGGTAGTTCCCAAGTATGATAGGGATTGATAGTATAGGTACCAAAACAATTAAACTCATAAGTGGCAAGTTCTTAGAAATGGCTATTGTCATCTCTGTTAAGGTGTATTGATTAATAATGATAATAAAAAAACTAATACTGATCATTACTCCGCCAATAATCTTATTTAGCTTTGTACAATAAGGAAGGCAAACAAGAATAACTAAGAGGGTCAAACCTCCAATTACAAAGTCTAGTTGGGGAACCGCTGCAAAATTTGAAATTACAAATAGTAGTAGTAAGGATAAAGTTAGTATATTACCTAATTTAATCAATTTTATAACTCCTTACAT
>NZ_JBALOZ010000209.1:14371-19222 GCF_036965125.1 Bacillus sp. JJ1503 | reverse complement strand
CTTTATAGGTTACAGTTCAGTTTTGCCTGGTTTTTCTTATTTAGATGCAAATAAATGTAACATATTTCATAATTTTTAATAAAATTGGAATAAGGGATTGGAATTGCAAATTGGATTGGAGGGTAGCCTATGTGCAAATCTGAGTCTAGTATGGAAACCAACATGTGCCTGATACTACGCCAATTCATCGTCCTATCCATCAACCATCCGACAATTTTTCGGGAATACAAATCCATCACACCTGCTAAATAAAGCCATCCCTCATATTTAGAAATAGGACAAATTGTTCTATATATTATGTAATTAGCCTATTTAACCTCTCCCCAATTGTCGTCTATACTTCAGAGGATTTCTACCGTATGGAATTAAAGAAGCTTAATGGAATTCCCAACCAATTAAAGCAAATTCTTAAAATTGTTTTAACCAATTTAGATCTCAAAACTAAATTAATATTAACTAGTAAACTTAAGAAAATAGATTATTCAACAGTTACAATATATTTTATCAGAAAGGATGATAATTTTTGAAAAGTATTGTTGACTCTGCACATGGCGGCGAGGGTTGGGTAGGACGCAAAGAATATCATACAGAAGAGATTGGAACAATATGGAACGAATTTGGGTTATCTTCAGAGACGGATGTATTAAAGCATGTATTACTACGCAGACCTGGAAAAGAGATTGAAAACATTGAAGAGCCTAATTCAGTACTTTGGACATCCATTATGGATGTTGAAAAAGCTCGATTTCAACATGACCAACTTGCTCAGGTTTATAGGGAAAATGGTGTCAAGGTTGACTATATCATTGATGATAAAGCAAATTACTTCCCCAATATAATATTTGTTAGGGATACATTTACAATGACATCAGAAGGTGCTATTCTTTCTCGATTAGCTTCTCAAGTTCGAGCTGGTGAAGAGCAAATATTAGCGAAAACAGTATCTCAACTTGGCATACCAATTATTGCGAGCGCTCACAATAATATGATTTTAGAAGGCCCTGACATAGTTATAGTTAACCCAGACTTAGCGTTTTTAGGTATTGGATTACGTACAAATGATGAAGCTGTTAAGTTTGTATATAATTTACTTAAATTACAAGGGATTACAGAAATTAAAGTCATCCAGACTACCTACGGGTGTGGACACCTTGATGGTGTCTTTAATCTAATCAATTCAAAAAATGCTGCTTTAGTTCCGAGAAGGGCATCATATGAAATTTATTCTACTTTAAAACGCCATGGGTATACCATTATTGAACTCACAAATCTTACAGAGGTAGATGAGAAAATGTCAATTAATTTCATTACCCTTAATGACGAGGCAATAGTGATCAATAAAGGTGCAAAAGATAGTATTGGTAAATATAGATCTTGCGGAGTAAATTGTATTGAAGTTGATTTAACTGAGCTTATGAAAGGAGGAGGTTCAGTACATTGTCTGACTGGTGTAATCAGGAGGGAATGTAAATGAAGATATCTATATTAATACCAATCAAATTACAATATAATGAAAAGAATCTTAGTGACTTTGTGAATCATATAGCCTCTTTGGCGGTCGCATTAAAGGAGGATGATTGCCAAATTGTGATTGCAGATGAAAGTAACTGCAAAGTCTATCGTTATATAAATAATAAACTGAAATTTTTTAACAATGTTAAACATTTTATTCCTAGTGAAGATCTTCGTACTGGTGATAATGATAAACTGAACGGAATCTATGCAGGATTAAATTATGTAATTTATGATAAAGTATTGTTAATTGATGACCATTATCGAATAACGAGGGAAACTCTAGCGAAAATATCCAAATACTTCGATGAGTATGACTGCTTTAAGATGATGCCAAAGTTCGATAAATTCCCTTTCACTGTCCTTATCGACATGTGTGGAATGTTTATTATTAATATACTAGATAGACGGAAACAGTATTGTGGACATTTAGCATTCAGGAAGGAGCACATTTCAAAAACAGGCTTCCCAAACCGGGATGGTTTATTTGATGAGTTTATTCTCGAAGAAAAATTACGTAATTCTGGTTACTCGATTGGTTTTGTTAAAGATGCTTCTTTAGAAGCGACTCAAGACATTCCATTTAATAAATTTCTAGAGCAAAGAGTTCGTTACGCTTATGAAAATTTGGCCATGCCATTTCGCTTTACTCTGTATGCACTTGTATTACCTATTATTTTACTTTTACTTATCATTTCTCCAAAGGTAGCTGGTCTATTTTGTATAACTATAACAATCATTGTTCTATTATTAGCTTGTATAGGTCAAATTCTATATGGTGCTAAAATTCTTCCATTTTTCACATTTTTATTAAGTCCTCTATGGTTCTGGTTTTATCCATTTACGACTTGGATTGCAGTCTGGAAGTATTACTCAGGGGGGGTTAAGTTTGGTGGAAAAAAGGTTAGAAAAGCAAAATGAATTAAAGCATATTTCATTTCCATTAACTCATTTATTTCCGTTCTTAATCTCTCAATAGTAGCTTCCATTTCCGCAATCCCATTCTCTAATTGCTCATAATACTGGGCACTTTCTCTTTTACAGTTCATTTATCACCCGATTAATATGGGATTCTCCCACAATTTTATTCCCTTAAAAAAGGACGTATTATTTTTAATGTCACACGGAAGAATCCATAAGCATAAATAACTCTATTAAACAAATGAAAAAGACAAACCAATAGGTCTGCCTTTTTCATTTGAATGGTTTTATAACCCCTTGTCCCTATTTTCTTTTCAACAAATTAATGAGTGATTCTAAGTCACAATATTTACCGGAGGCTTTGAAGATAACGATTGATTTAGGCGGTACAATTTGAAGCAAATCCTTTTTAGCTTCATCTGCATGTTTATAGTAAGATAATTTATCAGGGGAGATGCCCTTTGATTTAGCTCCATGACAATATTCTTTCGCCCATTTTCCGATCGCTACCAATTTTTCAATCGATAAGTCGCCGATTATTTCCCCTGTTTGATAATGGACTTTTTTGGCGTATGTTTCATTGGTATGAGGCTTCTCCATATCTCCTAAAACGAGAATAATGGGTCTCTTAGGCAAATATGGGACTTGGTTCAATAATAGGTTAGTGGAATCTGGATTAGCATTTACATTATCATGGATGACCGTAATATCATTTGGGCAAGAAAGTATCTGCAGCCTGCCCTTTACTGGGAAAAATTCAGCAATCCCCTGTTGAATCTTCTTAATTGGTACTTTAAGCTCTACCCCTACGGCAATTGCCGCTAATGCATTCATAATATTATAACTGCCAAATGTATTCATCATACAGTCAAATTCAAAGCCTTTTCCCTTTACAGTAAAGAAGCTTTGAAAATTTTCATAATATACATTTGTTGCTCGAATAGTATTCCCTTCAGAAAAACCAAAAGTAATAATTTTCCCCGGATACTTAATTTCTTTTAAATATTCCGCGCAGTTAGGATCATCTCCATTTATCACAAGGATACCCTTTGGAGATAAATACTCACCCATTTCCACCTTAGCTTTAATAATGTTTTCTATTGTACCAAGACGGGGTAAATGTGCCCGATGAATGCATGTAACTACTCCAATTTGGGGTTGAATCATTTGGCTGGATAATCTCATCGTACCGAACCCCTTCATCCCAGCTTCGAGAACAGCCGCTTCATGTCTTTCTTCCAATTTCGATAGGTTAAATGCGACCCCATCTGGAGAATTATAATTGCCTGCACCTATTAAAGTGGAATATTCCTGTTTAAGAACGCTGCCGATTAATTCCTTCGTGGTTGTTTTNNCCTGTGTAATCGGAATAGTAAATTGCCTACGGTATAATCTGGCCATATTTCGATATGCTTTTTTTCTATTATTTACTTCAAGAACACCAATTCCTGCTTGAGCAAATTTATCGATTTGGAATTTGTGTTGTCTGCTAACAATAATACCAGTGGCTTTTCCCTTAACCAACCTTTCAATCAAGCTATCCTCATTCAAATCGTGGCGAAATAAGAATACTAGACTAAAAGGAGAAGGGTTTTTATGACGATTTGTAAAGCCTTTAATCGGTTTTTTAGTCTTCCAACTTGCGATTTTACACTGTATAACCGATGCAATTTCCTCGATCGTAAAATCATGCACTAATACTCATTCCTTTCTGTCTTGTCCTTTACCATCATATGTTTTAAGGAATATTTTGATTTGGGGATTTGAACCAATTTACTCCCATTATTGGTAATGGCCTATTTATCAATAAACATATTAAAACTTCTGACATACCATATAATGTGTCTTTCAAAACTTAGTATAAAGGAGTTAGAAATGATTAAAGTACTTTTTATATGTGCAGCAAATATCAATCGATCGCCAATGGCTGAGGCTATATTTTGCCAGTTAATCAAAACGAAAGGGCTAGATAGAAAATTTACTGTAGATTCAGCAGCAACTAATAAATTCCACGTGGGAAGGCGCCCATCTAAATCCACTCGTAAGTTTCTAGGTAAAATGAATATTCCCTATCAATGGATTCGTTCGCGCCAAGTGACTGCAAATGATCTTTCAGCCTTTGACTATATTGTTATTATGGACGAAGAAAATTTAAGCGTTTTAACGGATCGTTTTGGACAAACTAGCCAAATCCAATTTTTGCTCGATTATCTTCCTGAAGTGAAAAATAAAAATGTCCCTGACCCTTCAGTGACAGGCAACCACATGGTGACTTATAACTTACTATTGAAAAGCTGCGAAAAGCTATTGTTTCACATTATAAAACGTGAGGGGTTAGATATAGATAATGCAAATGTCTAAGAGAAATAGGAGGCTATATGAATAAATTAAAACTTCTATTTATTACTCGAGATTTTA
>NZ_JBALOZ010000209.1:0-14346 GCF_036965125.1 Bacillus sp. JJ1503 | reverse complement strand
GGTTCAAACCTGGGGATATCCGTGAAATTCTAAAGAGCATACCTCAACAGCCCGATTTCATCTTGTTAAATGATTTGAAAGATACCAGATGCCCGACAATTACCGGGCTATCAACGCTAAAGATCCCTTTTGGCATTATTATGCATGATCTTCATTTGGAAATAGAGAAGCGAAAGCAATTTATAGAAGAGACAAATGTTAAATATATATTCAGCATATATAGAGATGCTTTTTTAAATGACTTCCGAAAATATAAGGATCGGATGTATTGGCTCCCGCACTTTGTTAATCCTTCAATCTTTAAGGATTACAGGCTAGAGAAAGATATTGATTATCTTCTGTTAGGTAAAGTTGCGTGGTATTACCCATTGAGAAAGAGGATAGTGAAAACAATGAGGAAGATACCTGGATTTGTTTACCGCATGCATCCAGGCTATCGCAATATTGGTGTAGCGGAAGAAAAAGTTTTTGTCGGCGAAAGCTATGCGAAGGAAATCAATCGGGCAAAAGTCTTTTTTACATGTGATTCGAGCCTTCATTATCCGATTATCAAGTATTATGAAGTCCTTGCATGCAACACCTTATTACTTGCCCCTTCCTTAAAGGAATTAAGGGATTTAGGCTTTATTCCCGGACAGCATTTTGTGGAAATTAACGGAAAAAACTTTTTAAAAATGGCCAGGTATTATTTAGAGCATGAAGACGAAAGAAAAAAAATTGCCCAACAAGGATATGAGATGGTTCATAAAAAACATACTGTCACCATTCGTGCGGCTCAGCTAGTTTCATATATTAAGGAAATACTGGACGATAGCACCATGAAAACCTAATTCATAAAAAATCACCTCCCTCTCCTTGATTCAGGGAAGTAATTTTTCACAATGCTTGAGTAGCGAAGAAAAATAAAACGGGAGTTGATCATATCTCTATGTTTAATCCGCAAAGGGCTATGGGAGAAAGTTAAACAAATAAGGATTATACGCTTGAAATAAAAAGGAAATCAAATCAATTAACGACCGCAGCATGGGAGAGAATGCAAAATTGATCACAAAAGAAAGCAGAGAATATCGTTAAAAATGTTGTCGGAAAATGTACGAAATGGCGATATTATTCTCATTCATTCTGTTTCAAAAATGACGGAGACAAAAAAAGCCCTTCCTATAATGATCAAAGCCCTTCAGGAAAGAAATTTTGACATAGTTGACCTGGAAACTTTATTGCAAATAAAAGCTTATAAATAAAAATGAGCATTTGGGAGCCCTTTTTAATTTTTATCTAGTTAAAATTTCTTTTATTTGTCCTATTCTTTAATGAAAAGCAAGTAATTCTAGGCAACATGACTCATTTTTGTTTGTTTGATATCAAAAAACCTTACTCTTACATAACTTAATAGGACAATAAGATACGTATATGTTGAAATGTTAACATCGTTGTAAAGTGAGGGATAACCATGAAGAAAACGACTAAATTAAAAAATTTGCTTAATTCCCAAAAACCTGAGTTTTTAATGGAGGCCCATAACGGTCTTTCCGCAAAGATCGTAGAGGAAGTGGGTTTTAAAGGGATCTGGGCTAGTGGACTATCGATTTCTGCATCAATGGGTGTTAGAGATAATATAGAAGGATTGATGAAAAGTGAAATATCTCGGTAATAACAAATGGACAAAGTACTCAATTATGATGGAAAATAAAGCCTTACAAAATCATCTGCCCGAAACAAGTAATTTTTCGGAAAGTGGCTTATGGGATTTGGTCGATAAGTATAGTACAGTCATTTTAAAGCCATCTAGCGGGAAAAGGGGAAGAAACATTTTCAAACTATCTTCATTGGGGGAGGGCAGGTACGAAATACATTATGAAGATAAAATAGATCTCTTTTTTGGAAGGAATAAAACCATCGACTATCTAAATAACAAGATCGACTTCCGTTCTTATCTAATACAACGTTTCATTCCCCTTTTAACAATTAACGGATCTCCATTCGATATGCGTGTGATTACCCAAAGGTACAATGATTCAAATACATGGTTTGTGACCGGCAAGGTTGCAAAAGTGGCAGGGAAAGGATTTATTGTTACCAATAATGAACTTAGTGGCGGGTCAGTGCTCCATGTTAAACAAGCTATACAAAATTCCCACTTAACTAATTCACCTGATAAAATTGACTTCTTACTTTCCGAAATTGATCGTGTTGCATTATTGGGAACCAATTGTCTAGCAGGCTACTACAAAGAGAAGTGTATTTTCGGATTCGATATTGGTATAGATCAACTGGGTCATATTTGGATCATTGAGGGAAATTCTCGTCCGTCATTGTCCCATTTTTATAAATTAGGGGATAAAGCCACATATCGGACAATAAGGGAAATCCAAAAGAAAAATCTGTAGACAAGGTAGACCCCAAGTTCATACGTTCTTTTTATAAAAGATGTTTGAGACGGTTGCCCATTTCAAACATCTTTTTAGCATCCCCTTGAAAAAAATCCAATATTGTTTTTTATTAATTTTTCTCAAGAGCCCCGACTGCCTCAATTACCTGAGCGTCCTCAGAGACCCACCCTTTACAAACATCTACCCATTGTTTAGCCGAGGAGTATTCAAATATTTCCTCACACGTTAGCTCAATGGCCGAGTTTGTGCTTCCGCAGGCAGGAAAAATCGTATTAAAGCGCTTCATAGAAACATCTAAATATATGCCTAATTCATTGGCTAATCCGAAGGGGCAAACTCCGCCAATTACATGTCCCGTTTGCTCCACTACTTCTTCAGCAGAAAGCATTCGGGCTTTAAAGCCAAACGTTTCACGGAATTTCTTGTTATCGATTTTGGCATCCCCTGCTGCGACTACTAAAATGGCTTGATCCCCTTCCCCGCGGAACGATAAGGTTTTGGCAATCCGCGCCGGAATGACGCCAATCGCTTCTGCTGCCATATCAACCGTTGCACTCGATACGTCGAATTCCATAATATCGGCTGCACGATTCCATTTTTTAAAATGATTTTTCACACTTTCTAAAGACATCTTTTTCTTCCTTTCTTTTCATAAATTAGGTAAATCATAACACCCTTTAACACTGTAAAGCAAAAGGAATGATTTTATTTCTTCAGAATTTACTTACTCTTCTTTTGTGGGAATTTATAAAAATCATATATTGAACCACTACAACTACGTAGTAGTTATTTTTCTTTTTCTTTTTCTTTTTCTTTTTGTCCCATTATCGTGGACGTATCGTCTGAACCAGATTGGAAAATTAATAAAGAAAAATTAGCCCATGACTCGTATCGTTTTCTACATTTTCCCTCCCCCTTTCCTAGGTTCTCAAAAGTCGATTCACCTTTTATATATAGATTAGCTTTAAAAAAGGACACGTTTTTTTAAATCTACATAAAAAGCCTATCACCGTTTATGATGATAAGCTAAATATGTGGAACAACGGTTGTCCATCTTTCAGTGTGTGTTTTCAAAAATGTGCAGATAATTATCTGCTTTTAATCCATTTTTGCAAACAAAAGAGCGTCAATTGAATGGACGCTCTTTTTAAAATTAATCAAGGCTATTTGTTCAAAGCCGTTAATGCCAGCTTCCGAATCGTGACATCATCCATAGGCGGATTATGAAGGCCTGCCCTTACATCCCTATAATATCTTTGAAGCGGATTTTTACGCTGCAAGCTTTTTGCTCCCACAACCCTCATCGCCTTATCAACAATGGAAATGGCGGAATTCGTCACCGTATGCTTCACGGCGCCAAGCTCATTCGTTATATAGCTGCGTCTGTCTTCATCATCATATGCTGCCGCTGCACTATATAAAAAATGTCTTGCTTGCATAAGCTCAAGCTCGATTTGACCGATTAAATTTTGGACATTTGGCAGCTGGCTTATAGGTCCGTTTAAACTATTAGGCGAATATTCATTAGCAAATTGGATAGCGTAGTCGCGTGCTGCTTGTGCAATCCCAAGGTAGCAGGCAGGAATATGAATCGTCCAGCCATTTAGCTGATCGCCTCTTGGGCCTTGGTTGATTTCAACTAGCTTTGATTCCTCGACAATAACCTTCTCAAGTACAAGGTCATGACTTTCTGTTCCCCTCATCGAAATAACATCCCATGTTTCCTCGATGCTTAACCCTTCTAAATCCTTGTGCAGCAAAAAGAACCCGATTGCTTGCTTATCCTCCATCCAAGCAGAAACAAGAAAATGCGTTAAAACCGGGGACATGGTTGTGAAGTTTTTCCTCCCTGTAATCTCCCAACGCCCATTCTTTTTTATCGCATAGGTGCCTGGGCGGCCTCCTCTAGTCGGACTTCCTGTTTGTGCTTCACTAACGGCACGGTTGACTAATGCTCCTTTAAGCACCTCATCAGCAAAGAAGTTTAATTTTTCGTCAGCCCAAAGCTTTTTCTCATAGATTTCACCGACTACTCCCATATGCCAGCCAATAGAGAGAGCTGTTGCTCCATCGAAGCTGGCTAATGTTTCTTGGAGCAGGACCATATCATACGTACTTAAACCACCTCCGCCATAAGCCGCTGGTAAGGTTTGTGTTGTATATCCCATTTCAATTAATCTATGAATATTCTCTTTAGGAAACTTTGATTGTTCATCATATTCAGCGGATTTACTTTTAAATTGAGCTTCTTTTTCATGCAGCTTTTGAAGCCAAATTCTTTGAGTGTCATTTTTTATAAATAAATCTAACATTTTCTTCACACATCCTTAACCAGAATGATTTTTCACGCATACATTATTCCTATAATTCCGATTATTATTATTGGCTTTGATAATAACGAAATTCCATAACAACGTCAAGAATTTTTATTATTTTTTATCAGCTTATTATTAATAATTCCTTTGGTTTAGCATATTACAAAAATTTTAAAGATACTTTAAATCCTACTTTACAGATGCGATTAATGATGATAATGTTTGGATTATGATATTTGAACATTCTAAATAGTGTTAACTATTTTTTCCCAATGTCTAGCTTCAGCGCCTACCCCCGACGTACAGGACGTACTAGTGTCGACAATGCGACAGGACAAGGAACGCTTCGGAAGCGTAATCATCGCACGACCAAAAGCTGAGCTTTTGGGAGGACGTTGCGTTTTTGTCGACCTCGAGGTCATAAGCCAAGCCGTCAAGAAGGTTAAAGTACAACCTTCCTGCCGGCTTGGCTTATGCTTGTCGGACTTGCACAGGATGTGCTGACATCGGCGTTCGCCACAGGACGTTGCGGTTTTTAGTCGATGTTCATCTGATCAAGGCTCTTCCGCTTTTCTTTTTAGAATGCCCAATCCCCATTGCGGAAGACAGGCTCTGTTTTCCCGTCTGCTGTAATGCCGTCAATGTCCATTTCGGCCGATCCAATCATGAAGTCGACATGTGTTAGGCTATCATTATCAGAGTCATCCGTGACCACTTGGTGACCACGGGTATCAAAAAATAACAGCTATATTATTATCCTTTTAGTCCCCTAGCAGTAGGGGGCTATTTTTACAGGGAATTTAGATTTTGGACATTTTGAGCCACTCAGAACAGTTACTCCCAGCAAAGGTGACTAAAATTTTTTCTCGATACGAAAGCAATTTTATATTTTCATAAAATAATCAAGGGGAAATCAAGAATGCTGTCGAAATTACTGTAAGAGGTGATTTTATGGCTAAAAGAACAAAGAAGCAAGAAAAACAATTGGAAGAAGTAATAAAGGGAAGTTTAATACTTTTAGCGCTGGCAACATACCTTTTTACTAAGTCAATTGAGATTACGATATTGGTTACATTTACTACGATAGGTTTAATTATAGCTTTTACAATTCAAAAGGGAATGAAGCGGAAAAGAATACTTAGGAATTCTGGTATTGTTGAAATCGATAAAATGGGTGGTATTCAATTTGAATATTATTTAAAAGAACTGTTTATCAATCAAGGATATAAAGTTGAAGTGACAAGTGCTAGTGGGGATTTTGGAGCGGACTTAATATTGAAGAAGGATAATAAGAAAATTGTTGTACAAGCTAAACGTTTTAGTAAGAATGTAGGGGTCAAGGCAATACAAGAAGTAAAAACATCACAAAATTATTACAATGCAAATGAATCTTGGGTTGTTACTACTAACTATTTTACAGCTCCTGCTGAGAAACTTGCTTTGTCAAACAATGTTAAACTATTTGACCGTGAAGAGCTTATCAAAATGATAACTGCAATGAATCCTTCCACAGTTCCAAGTGTGAGTAATACAAAGTTAGAAGTTGCATTCGACAAAGTAAAGTGTGGAAAATGTGGGAATGATATGGTACATAGAAAGAGTATTAGAGGTCGTTTTTATGGTTGTAGTACTTATCCAAAATGTAGAAATACTAAAGAATATACAGAGAAACAAACTATTTGATAAGTACAGAAATACTAGAACAGTTATGGAAGAGTTTAATAAACGTAAAAAAAATAATATTTTATTATAAATTGACTAGAAATGTGTGTTTTTTATAAGTATATGTATAACTATATCTGTGTGTAATCACAATTCTATTATTAATAAGCCAAAACAGTATAATTAATTCTGTTGAAAACAGTATTAAGAATGAAGGCAAAGAACTCCTATTTTTTGATAGGGGTTCTTTTTATTTTTGCTTTTATTATCACGTTATTGTGAAAGGAGGAATTAATGATTGAGGGATTTAGACCAAAAAAAGTCATTACTAAAATATATCAAGAACCATGGTTCTTCAATTCAGTTTGTTGCTAATAGTGTAGGAGTATCAAGAGAGCATTTGAGTAGGTGGCTTCACAACCAAAACTATTTGATATCTACCAATCTTAAAGAAAAGATAAAACGTTTTTTATCTAACTGATATTAGAAAATTATTTTATTCAACATTTTTTAAGGGGGAAATAGATATGAAAAAAGTTAGAGGATTAATGAAATAGCAGACATACTAATGCTATCTACAACAGATTAATTTAATCGATCAAGTAATAAACAAATAGTTATTCAAACCCCAGTTGAGAGCCAACTGGGGTTTTGTTTGAGGAAAAGGAGACGATATTGTGGGTAATTATGTAAAAAAAATCAAAGCATACATGAGGTTCGAAATTAGCATAAATAGAGTAATACTAATTTTTGGAGGAAAAAAGACGGTAGGTGGTAATTATGAGAATAATGCTTGATACAATAGAGTTTTCATATAAACCACAAGGCTTTGAAATTGGTGCTATAAACAATCGTATTATTAATTTCCCCGTAGAAATTGATGTAGGGGAATTAGCAGATGAAGTTGTAAAGGGTAAAACCTTTGCGCCTGCTTCATTTAAAACAGTGGATGGGCTGTTGAGACGGTCAAAAAAAAACTGGGAGTCTCAACAGGTAATTGCTTTAGATTTCGATGAGGGATTGACTTTAGAGGAAGCAATTCGGGATGGTTTTTTCCAAAATCATGCTGTTTTCCTATACACTACATTCAATCATTCTGAACAACATCATAAATTCCGTGTAGTCTTTGTTTTAGATGAACCTGTAACAAATTACAAAGACTTTGAAACTATAATAAATAGATTATTTGAGCGTTATCCTTATGCAGACAAGGCATGTAAGGATGGTAGTCGATTATTTTTTGGTGGTAAAACGATAGTTTCGTTTAACTATGATAATCGGCTAAAGGTAGATGAAATAATTAGTAAAACCCTTTTGCAGGACATAAAGAGTAATCTTAATATGTCCGACGCAAGGGTTGCCCAAAATCATAAAACTGCTTTCTCTAACAATACACACAACGCAAATAATCTTTATCTCATTAAAACAAGAGACATCAAGACTTTACAAGATGCTATTGGGGTTGAATCAGTTACTTTATCGAAAAACGAAGTTTTAGAGTATCTAAAAAAGCAGAATTTAAGAACCTTCTTAGGTGTTGAATATATGGGTAACTTCTATAATGTATTCCATGAAGAGAGTAGCCCGAGTGCTTCCATCTATCAATCTAGCAAAGGCAATGGGCATTGGCTTTATAAATGTCATTCGGAATCCAATCCTTTCACAGGAACTATATTACATGTTGTTCAGCGAATTTTAGATTGCTCTGTTGTTGAAGCACGAGACTTCTTAATCGGCGTATATAAAATCGAGATTTATGAAAGTAAAGCAGTAATAGAGTTTAAGGAGTCGATCGACTTATATAAAGAACTGTTAAGGTCTGAGGAGTTAGAAGAAATACATCCGAATTTCTATAGGGTGTTTAACAGGTATGGTCATTTAAAGGATTTATATGTGTTATTGGATTTTGCAAAGGAGTTTATTACAAATAATACAGACCCTAGAATTATCTTTTACCATAGTATTCGAACTTTAGCTAATCAATTTGGTAGAAGTACTAGTTCAACTGGTACTAGAATGAATTTTTTAACTTTATTTAATGTAATAAGGAAATTAGATGAATCAGAAGTTCCAGAATCTCTATTGCAGTATCAAACACAAAATAAAATAAAGAAGCATTATCAGTATCGTAGCAGTACTTATGAATTGCCGATGTATACTTATGACTTCTTTTGCCAAGTGGAAGAAATGTGTAGGATATGGCTGGAGAAGAGTTGTTCAAGTCGAACAATTTCTTATGAAGGAATTTTAAGAACTTTTGGTGAACAGGAAGCTGACAGAGTGTTCCCGCAGGATAAAGGCAAGGAAGTAAATGTGGTAAACCAAGATGTTGTTTCACAGATACATTTAATTACGTTAAAATTTATTGAACATAAAGGCTGGACTACACAACAAGAGATTTTAGACAGCCTTATATATTTTTTTAAGGGTCAACAAGAATTTAAGACTCAACAAATAAAACGTTGTCTTGGCGAGATGCTCGATGCATATAATCTAGAGATAGTATCAACCAACAAAAAGATTAAAGAAGAAATGGGAATTACAGAAGAATTTATGAGTAAGTACAGTTTTCCCAAGTTAATTAGACTAAAGATGTAAGAATAAACAATAAACATTGCGACTTTAAATGTAGTATTGATGGTAATATTTAATTGGAAAAATAATTTATAGGGGAGAAAGTATGGAGATTGAATTAAGGATGAAAGTTGATGTTTGTAGTTATAGTAAATTTGTAAGTTGGAAAGTAGATATTTACAAATATGTAGAAGAAAATTCTACGGAAGAAAATCCTGGTATAAAAATTGGTCATGCAAAATTAAATTTTTATGATGCAACTAAAAATAGTCAATATAGCTTAAGAATGAAAGCAAATTTAGAGTCGTCTTCGTTTTCTGAATTCGAATGTTTATGCTCAGTCCGTATATTCCAAGATGAATATGACTTAGAAGCATGGGAAATGTCACCAGAATATGATGACATGGATAAAGGAAAGCTGGATAGAATGGATTTTGAATCCCATGAATTATCACAATTTAATTGGTTAGTATATGATAGAGAATGTACCGAAAATGTTTTTGGAAGATTAGTAACCTTAGAAAAGATATGGATAGAGCCACAATTTAGAAATCAAGGTTTTGGTAGACTTACTTTAGAACAAATTATAAAAGATTTTAAACTATTAGGAATGGACTTTATTTTATTAAAACCACATCCGCTTGATAGAGAAGTATTAGAAACTGAAGAAGTTCGTTTGAAAGAAATTGAAAGATTAATAGAATTTTACAAAAAGTCTGGGTTCATTTTAACTAAAGGAATGTTAAAAGATGAGTACTGTATGGTGATGGAATTAAATTAGGTATGGGTTTAGGATGTTTCAACAATGCTATTGAGACCACAAGTATTCTTACTTTATGAAAAAATAAGAAACCTTTATAGCGTTCCTTATAACTAAATACAACGAATTCAATAAAATCATAATTTTATTTATAATATCTTTTAATTAATAACGAACGATTCAAGGTATAAATCAGATTTAAATGAGGAAATAGACACGGCTTACGAAACGCAAATGTTTCTAAAAGTTTCTTAGCCTTAATCGCATCAGTAATCATGGTAGTTAGTTCTCTAACAAAAAAGAAATAACCCACCCTGCATCGGACAAATGTTAAGAGTTGGGTTACTTCTTTACCTAATTCAATGAGTTACTGCACTTCTTAAGATGATTATACCGTTATTACCTAATTTTGTAAAATGGTATAACTTGAAAAGGTGAATAAATTCTAAATTTTATTGATAGTTAGAAGGTCAGATTATTTGTTAAAATTGGAAATCCACAAAATGTTTTACCACTCCTGTGGAAAATGTAGATAAATATTCCTATAACAATTATGATGAAATAGTACTATAATTTTGGAGGGAAAAACATGGAAGAAAACAAGAACACTGAAGATACAACTAAAACGGAAGACAAAAGTCGGCTTGAAGAAGAATTAGCTGCAACAGTTGAGGTTGAAGCATTAACACAAGTTGCTCCTCAATCATTAAAGAACAGTAGGAAGAGATTATTTATTTTTTTAGGTTTTGGTCTTGTTGTTATGATAGTGATGGGGATTTTTGTGAGTAATTATTTAAAACAACAGGCACTACAAAAAGAATTCGAAGCCTATCGAGACAATTTTACACTAACTCTAACTACAATGAATTCAGAGATTGACAAAAACCTTGAAGTCACTAACAAAACTCAATCTACTTGGCATGATGCTATTTTTGAAAGCGATAAGGATTTTAACGTGGCCATTCTGGCGATGTATATCGAATTAGAAGGCAACGGAACAATGAAAAAAATTAAAGATGGTAGAGAAAAATTAGATGGTAAAATAACGGATTTGCAAAATCCACCTGTTGAATTTGAAAATCTTTATCTAGACCTTTTAGACTATTATTCTGTCTATACTCAAATCAATGAATTAGCTCAAAATCCTACTGGTAATTTAAAATCCTTTGGTGACTTGACCAACAATTTAGAAGCGGAGGCCAACAAAGAGTATAACCGTATCAAACCTCGAATTCCAAAAGAGATGAAAAAGTAATGAGACAGGTAAAAGTATTTATTATCATTTATATGATTGCATTATTTTTATCGGGTTGCTCTGAACCGCTTTCTGAAAAAGAGTTTCAATCCGTCCAGAATGATTTTAATGAGCTAGTAGAATTAATTTTTGAAAAACAATTAGACCGCAATGATGATGTTCTTGAAGATGGAAATCCTAAACGAGAAGACCTTGAAATTGAAACTGTCATTAAGCAAATGGAACGATTGATTAATGATAATTACAAATCCATTGGAAAACAACAACAGAAATCTTTCGAAGAAATAGAAAAAACTAAAGATGCTTTCAAAATCTTAAACTCAGAAGTACTTAAAATAAATATATCTAAAAAAACCATAGAAAAACAAGGGAAAATCGTTCGAAATTACGTGGAAAAGCACCTAACAGAATTCAGTGTCGAAACTATCCTAACAGACTCTATTTTAGGTCCTGCTTTTACAAATGAAGATATTGATTTATTCAAAAGCCAATATGGTATACAATATGATGCTCAAGATGTACATTTTAATCTATCTAAGTATCTAAATCTAGACTTTGCAATTGCAGGAAAACTAGAGTTGAGTAATTACTACAACTATGGATTCGACGATTTAGAATCCAACTATTTTAGTGCTACTATTCAACCATATGATAGTAAATATAGTGATAAATGGCATTTGTATTTTCACCGAGATAGCTTTGAAGATTTATTCGATGAACTAAAAAATGGTAAAGTGGAAGCAATGATCAGTGCAAACATCCCTTCTTTTCGTTTTGAAAAGAATCAAGGAAACATGGCTATGGTTCAACGGGCTAGTTGGAAATAAAGAATACACAAGAATATGAGTACACAGGAAGAGGGATTAAGTTCGATGTACTCATCGTATATTAATATATTTATTGATTTTTTATCTTGTAAAAAGAGCTATTAAGAAAATTGTGAAAGTGAATAATAACATTAAAAGCATTGGTTCTTAGAACCAATGCTTTTTCCTTGCTACAACCTTATTCACCCAGCATGTTTTTTTGTTAACTCCCCCTTGAGGCTAACTTATTATTGAACATAGTAAGCCCTCATCCAACAAAAACTTTATTGGCTAATTAAACCCCATTTTACCTGTGCTTCTTTTGTATAAAATGATAAGCTCCCTTTAGGTAATTCTCCATTGACATTAAACTGACTAATTGCAGTACCTATAGCCACTTTCTTAAAAGGAATGTGAATAGCTCTTACTGTACTAGAATTAATTCTTTCTTCTAAAGCCATTGGCCATAAATCAATATGAGAACTAGGATACAATAAACTATTGTAACCAGTGTATGCCACAATCAATGGAATATTATAATGATCAACAGCTTGTTCTACTTCCCAATTTAATAATCCCCTATTGATACTAGAATTTTCAGTAATAATAAGTAACATATTTTTTGAGTTACTCATTCTTTCACGAAGTCTTGTTTTTAGTGTTGTTTCAAGGCTCGAGTCTCTAACTGCATATGTTTTTTTATGACTATCACTAAATTGGAAATCAATGCTTTTTTCTTTACCCCATTTTTGCAATAGTCCATAATATTTCATATCGCCTTTAGTAGGATCAGTAGTACCCATTCCATTAAACGCAACATACGTCCCATTTCTATATGCCATTTTTCTCCAACTCCTTCAATTTATAAAAATTAATTTCACCAATTTGACTCTCATGGATTACTATTCTAATTTTTGATGGTTCTCTAAATTTCACTTTGCTAATTTTAAATGTCCAAATAAGTACCTCTAACAATTCTTGATTATTTGCATTAAAATCATTATGTCTTGTTATTCCTGAGCCTAAAAGAGGTAGTACTACAGTTTTTCTATTATATAAAGAGTTTACTTCGCTCCAAAATTTCATTAGACATGTTGCATATTCTGCTAACTTTAGATTTGCCACATTCAGTTCATTAAATTTTGAAAAGGCAACTAGAAAATAATCATCATCTTTATAGACGCTTCCAAGTTCGTATCTCGTAGAATTTCCACCAAGTTTCCTTTCCACATTTAATTGTTTAATATTCTCACGTAATCTTTGATCATTTGCTAACCTTCTGTTAAATCCTTTTAAATCCTTAGGTAAAGGATATTTTTTTAAGATATATTGACCATTTAATGAATTTGAGGAAATTATGTTATCATCAACTTTGGTATCAAAATATTCATTAAAGGCGATAACTTTAAAACTATCTGATTCTTGATTAAATATATCTCCAGATACTATTTCTAATTGTGAACCATCTATATCCAATGAGATGGTATTTAGGGAAGATGCTTTAAAGATGTAGATAATAAAATAAATAAGAGTAACAATTATCAATACGTACAATAAATATTTCTTTTCATTAATATCAACAAAGGTTAGAAAAGTCGTTGCTACTGCAAATAAGATACTGGGTACAATCCAAGCTTTTTGCCAAAATCCCTTACTTACAATGAGTTCCATAATCTTTAAAAGTGTTCTTCTCATGTTTGATTACTTCCCTTAGTTTTTTATTCACTATAAAGTTAAGCATTTATCGTGAAACGTATAATAAGAAAAATGTATTTGTTTAGCTTTGATTAGGTTGAAATTATCTTGATTAAAATTGTCCGATGATACTATATCATTAACGACCAAAGCATTTTAGAGCAACATGTTAAAAAAATATAAAAAATTAGTAATAAAGAGACGAATCCTATTAGAAGAAATAATTGAAATACCATTGTTTTAGAATCATTCGCTTTCCTTAATAAAAGGTCATCAAATGTGATGACCTTTTAATCTATGTAAATTCTAGTTGCAACTAGTAATTAGTATTATTCTATTTTCGTTTTGATTTAGCTTGTGCCAAAGCAGAACCTGCCACTGATTTTGAAGCACTGCTATATCTACCATCTTTTAAAATTTTTGAAGCTGTGGAAGCTACTTTTGGACTAGTTACTTTTTTAGATGACTTTACCATTCAATCACCACCTTTTAAACTGATTATATATTAAATAAAATGAATTATCAATATATAGTATGGTTAATTAAAATAAATACACTACATGTTGATATTCTTCGCATATGAAGGTGTGCGATTACTAGTTAATAAGTTAGTTTCATGGTAAAATATTACTAAGGGTAATAATTGGCTGTTAGAAAACTAGGAGGTTTCTAACAGTGAAAGGTAGTATAAAAAAAGATAAAAAGACAGGAAAATATTTCTTTGTGGTAGATGTAGGTATTGATTCACTAACAGGTAAAAGGAAACAAAAAAAAAGAAGGGGGTTTAGTACAAAAAAAGAAGCTGAGTATGAACTTAGTAAATTTCTAAATGATTTTAGGCAAGGCAACTATATTGAACCAGACAATATTACATTAGGAAATTTTATTC
>NZ_JBALOZ010000208.1:0-2136 GCF_036965125.1 Bacillus sp. JJ1503 | reverse complement strand
TCATAAGCCAATCCGTCAAAAAGGTTAAAGAACAACCTTTCTGCCGGCTTGTATTATGCTTGTCGGACTTGCACAGGATGTGCTGACATCGATGTTTGCCACAGGACGTGGCGGATTTTAATCGATGTTCTCCTATCAAGGCGCTTCCGCTTTTGTTGTTACACAGCCTGATCAGTTAAATAAAATAATCCTCCGTTTATAATGGAGATCTTCACTTTAGGCTCATATTGTTCCTTTAAAGCCGTTTTTTCAATTTCATAGCTTTCATCCTTTTCTTCTGCCTCTTCATAAAAATGCTCCAGAAGATTTAGGTCCTTGTCCCAGCGTTCTCTAGCTTTTTCAGCCCAAGTGTGATCCTCTTGTTCAATTTGATATTTAAGGAAATTTTCCACTCTTGAGATTCCGCTTTTTGGCATAATTAGAGGAGAAAGTGTAAACGAATAGTCTGGAATTTTCGGTGTTAGCTGTAATTGAAGCAGCTTATCATGAAAATTTTCAACCATTTGTCCATTTATTAAATGGAGTCCAATTGATTTAAAAATATCCCTTTTTCGATCACATTCATAGGAAATGCGGACATTCATTGCAAGCCATGGCCTCAGGGGAATTTGTTGCCCAGGTGCCTGATGATGTTTTTCATATAATCGAATATAACCCGCTAAGCTTTTTGCTGACTGAAAAATTTGGTGAAGGCGCGGCGAACCAAAGTGAATACTTTCTCCTTTTATTTGTTCGGGTGCATGCTGCTGATTGGTTATAAATGTAAGCTTCATGGGATTAGGCACTCCTCCGGTTTTCTCCAAGTAATGCCAGTAGAATGGTCTATTCATAAGCTCTTTATCCAGTTCAATTGTTAATTGGACTGTCATATAGCCTTGCTCATTTTCTACAATCTCACAGCCGTTAGCATGGAAGTATTTTTCAAGAAATTTATGAATTTCTTGTTGCTGCATTTTTTTCACCCTCCCGCATTTCTTCAGCAAATTGAATCATCGATGATAAATTCTCCATTTTAATCCTCATTTCGCCCTCTGAGGCAGATTTGCCGAATATATCAATAAGGTGATCCTCTATATTTCCGAAATCAAGCTTAGTTAGAATATCGTCTAAATCCCCAATCACCTTTTCGAAAAGATTTATTTTCTCGTACAACAACTTTAAGACATGCTCCTCAACAGTATCCTTTGTAGCAAAATTATAAATCATGACATCCTTTTCCTGTCCAAGTCGGTGAATACGCCCAATTCTTTGCTCAAGTCTCATGGGGTTCCATGGCAAGTCAAAATTAATGATGTGATGACAAAACTGAAGGTTAATCCCTTCACCTCCGGCTTCCGTAGCAATCAGCACTTGCGCGTTTTTTTGAAAAAGTTCACGCATCCAATCTTTTTTGCCTCTTTTAAACCCTCCTCGAAAGGGTACTGAGGTAATGCCATACTGCTTAAGAAACCATTGAAGATACATTTGTGTTGCCCGATATTCTGTGAAAATAATGACTTTATCGTTAATTTGCTGAATTAATTCAAGTGCTTTTTCCGCTTTAGAGTTTTTTTGTACGGCTTCAACCTTCGTAACTAAATATTGAATTTGCTTTTGATAGGCTTCAGTTGGCTCCTCTTGTCTTTCTAGCATATTTTTTAATGTATAGTAAACTGCTTCACGGCTGCTGCAGGCCTCGCGCTGAAGGGTCATCACAGAAAATTGGCTGGAGCTTACCCAATCATTATCTCTCCGCATGTTAGTGACTGCTTCATAAAGCTCCCTTTCTTCTTTTGAAAATTCAATAGGGATCGTTTCGACTACTCGTTTTGTCCACTCGATGCCTGTATCTGCACGCCGGTTGCGAATCATGACTTTATTGACTAATTCCTTTAAATGCTTATCATCATCTAAGTTACGAGCATCCTTACTGTATTTTCGATAAAAAGCAGATTCATTTCCTAAATGGCCGGGCTTTAATAAAGAAACCAGGTTAAAAATTTCACTGATCCGATTTTGAATGGGTGTAGCTGTTAAAAGTAAACAAAACTTCTTTTTTAAATTTTGTACAAACTCATAGTTTTTCGTTTTATTATTTTTGAGCTTATGAGCTTCATCGATAATGATTAAATCATAATCTTGTTTATATATTATATC
>NZ_JBALOZ010000207.1:11696-19903 GCF_036965125.1 Bacillus sp. JJ1503 | reverse complement strand
ATCCCTACAGAAATATCAGCAATCTTAGCCTTAGGATCAACTGCCAAGCCGTATTTTTCTGAGATTTCTCTTACTTCTTTTTCAGCTTTTTTAATATCAATCTTTCCGCCTGCAGTCGTTTCTTTTCCAAGAATGATATTTTCCGTTACCGTAAAAGGGTCAACAAGCATAAAGTGCTGATGCACCATCCCAATTCCTAAGTCATTTGCTATATTAGGATTTGTAATTTTCACAGGTTTTCCATTAACGCGGATCTCACCTTCTTCGGGCTGATACAATCCAAACAGGACGTTCATTAGCGTTGATTTTCCAGCACCATTTTCACCTAATAATGCATGAATTTCACCTTTTTTTAATTGAAGGGTGATGTTGTCATTCGCCACAATCCCTGGAAATTCTTTACGAATATTGAGCATTTCAATTACGTATTCCATTATTTTCACTCCTTGCTCAAGATAAAAGGAAAGTATTTGTTGTAAGATGTCAGACTTTTTCAAACTTAACGACGTAGTTTAATAAAACCTTAAGTGAAATGTAGAAGTTTTTTTTCTACACTTCAATTAAGTTTCCATTGAATTTAAAAAAGGAATAAGGGGCCGGTTTACCAACCCGCTTATTCCTCAGTAAAGAATAGTAGATTTACATTTTATTAGTATAAGAAATGACTAATTCCACCGCAATCTACTTATTGAGCTTTAAAATTTTCGAGCTCATCTTTAGTACCAGGAACTGTGATGTCACCGTTCTTAATTTTTTCTGACCATTCATTAACAGCAGATTCAATATCAGCCTTGTTAGAGACTTCTTCATTGATTGGCGCTAAATTAACACCTTCCTCAGCTAAACCATATACTAATGTTTGGCCGCCAGGGAAGTTGCCAGCCTTTGATTTTTCAGAAATATCGATTACAGCCGTTTTTACACCTTTCATAGCAGATGTAAGGATAACGTTATGGTTTTTGCCATCAATTTCAACGACACCTTCTAAAGTCTGATCAGAGTCAACACCAATTGCCCAAATCTCTCTTGTAGGATCTTTCTTCTTAAGGTCTTTTGCTTCAGTAAATAAACCATTACCAGTACCACCAGCAGCGTGGAAAATTACGTCAATACCTGAAGAATACATTTGTGCAGCTGTCGTTTTTCCTAGTTCAGCTTTGTCAAAAGCTCCAGTATAGTGAACGTTTACTTTAATGTCAGGGTTTACTGATTGTACACCAGCTAAGAAGCCAGATTCAAAACGCTCAATTACTGGAATTTCCATTCCGCCAATAAAGCCAATTTGATTAGATTTAGTTGCCTTTGCAGCCGCTACACCAGCAAGGAATGCCGCTTCTTGCTCTTTAAATAGAACGCTTACAACGTTTGGCTGTTCAACAACACCATCAATGATCCCGAAATGAGTATCCTTTTGCTGCCCAGCAATTGTATTAATATCTTCTACCATTAAGAAACCAACACCAAATACTAAATTAAATCCTTCACGAGAAAGTTTATTTAAGTTAGTGGAGTAGTCAGCATCTGATTTAGATTGCAAATAGTTGTATCCGCCTTTACCTTCTTCAAGTCCGTTATTCTTACCAAACTCTTGAAGACCTTCCCATGCTGATTGGTTAAAAGATTTATCATCTACCCCACCAACATCTGTTACCATTGCAACAGAGAAAGCACTTTCATTTTTTTCTGTTTTAGCTGTGTCGCCTTCTTTTTCTTCCGACTTTCCACAAGCACCTAAAATTGTTCCAGCTGCTAGCACTAAAGATAGCGCTAAACCAAATTTTCGCTTCTTCAAGGTATTGACCCCCTATAATTTTAATTATCTGATAGTAGAAAAGCCTTAGAGCTACTAATAGCTTATTTTTCCTAGGAGTGAACTATAACCTTTTCCTAAGAACATGGAAACTAAACTTATCCGCTCTAAAATAATTGACCGAATACAGAATGGGCTCATCCGTTTCATCAAAATGCATTTGCTTAAGAACGAGCAAAGCAGTTTCAGGATCACACTCTAAGATCGGGGAAACTTTTTCATGATAACCTAGCGGTACAATTTGGGTGATTGCGTATGTTATTTTTCGATTTGCTTTTTCTTCCAGTAAATTCAATATTGATTCCTGCTCATGTGTGAATGTTTCAGCAAGAATTGGAACTGGAATTTTATCAATACAATACACAACAGGTTCACCGTTAGCAGTTCTTACCCTTTCGATCACAATAATTTCCTCTTCCTCAGAACATGAAAAACGGCGAATATCTTCTTCAGTCGGTCCCATTGTAGATGAACTTAAGAAAATGGTTCCTGGATTCATTCCTGCATTCAATATCATGTCAGTAACACTATTTAACTGTTCAATACCTGAGGTAAATAATGGCTTTGCATTTACAAAAGTCCCAACTCCATGCCTGCGTATGATAACGTTTTCTTCTTCAAGAATACGAAGCGCTTCACGAAGAGTTGCTCTGCTTACGCCAAGTTGCTTGGCAAGATCAAATTCTGAGGGAAGTTTTTCTTTTTCTTTATACTTTCCATCATCAATGTCTTGTTTTAAGCGATCAATCACTTGTAAATATAAATGCCGGTTATCTGACTTTATGGACATGCAGTTTCCTCCAACCAATTTTCTCGGAGACATCAGACCTCTGATGTTCAATCTTTCCTACTAATCGAAAATACTATAACACTTTTTAGTTAATAATGAAATAGAAATTATTAAAAAAATAGTAAAAACGCATCATACAGTAGATAGACTCTCATTATATTATAATTATATTAGTATAACACATTTAACACAAAACTTTTTTTCTGCCAAAAAGACCCGTTTTAAATAAAACGAGTCTTTCAGAAAAGTGTCTATGAACTTGCTTCTTCAGATGGCTTGCCTAACAGTACAGCTCGCGGCTTACTGCCTTCATAAGGACCAACGATTCCTCTTGCTTCCATTTCATCAATAAGGCGGGCAGCCCGCGTATAGCCAATTCGAAATCTGCGCTGCAGCATTGAGACAGAAGCTGTTTGCATTTCTAAAATAAGCTCAACTGCTTCATCGTACAGGTCGTCATCAACTTCTGATGTTGTTTCTGGGATCTCATCAGGAATCATCTCTTCTTGGTATTGTGCCTTTTGCTGTTCAATAACAAAATTTACTATATCCTCAACTTCCTCATCTGATAAAAAGGCACCTTGAATACGAACAGGCTTAGATGCACCGACTGGTAGGAAGAGCATGTCTCCTCTGCCTAGTAATTTCTCCGCTCCACCCATATCAAGAATCGTTCTTGAATCAGTCGCAGATGAGACAGCAAAGGCAATCCGAGAAGGAATATTTGCCTTAATAACCCCTGTAATAACATCAACTGAAGGGCGCTGGGTAGCAATAATTAAATGTATTCCAGCTGCACGTGCCATTTGAGCAAGCCTTGTGATCGCATCTTCTACATCAGAGGATGCCACCATCATCAAATCCGCAAGCTCATCTACAATCACGACAATGTAAGGCAGCAGTGGCTGCTGTGCTTCTTCTTCCGCATTGTGTTTTCTTACATAGTCATTATAGCCTTCAATATTTCTTGTTCCTGTATGCGAAAATAGCTCATATCGTCTTTCCATTTCATTGACAACTTTCTTTAACGCCTGTGATGCTTTTTTAGGATCTGTAACAACTGGAGCAAGCAAATGAGGGACCCCATTATACACGTTTAATTCAACCATTTTGGGGTCGATCATCATTAATTTCACTTCATGAGGTTTTGCCCGCATTAGTACACTTGTAATTATTCCATTAATGCACACACTTTTTCCGCTGCCAGTTGCACCAGCTACTAATAGATGGGGCATTTTATTTAATTCTGCTTGGACCGATTCCCCTGTAATATCACGGCCAAGGCCAATTAATAGCTTTGAATCCGGTTTCTCATATTGGTTTGCTTCAATGACTTCTCTAAGTGAAACCATTGCGACTTCAGAATTGGGTACTTCAATCCCTATCGCAGATTTCCCTGGAATCGGAGCCTCAATTCTAATGTCTTTTGCAGCAAGTGCCAGGGCCAAATCATCGTGCAAACTAACAATCTTACTGACCTTTACTCCCACATCGGGATGGACCTCATATTTCGTTACAGCTGGACCGAGGTGAACTTGAGTTACTCTTGCCTTTACGCCGAAGCTTTGAAAAGTTCTTTCAAGCTTTGCTGCATTTGCGTGTATTAATTCATATTCACCGCTTTGATCTGTTTGTCTAGGCAGCTTCAGCAGATTAATAGGCGGCAATTCATAATCCACGTTTTCAACTTCAGTAAATGTGATAGGTGGTCCTGAATCCGAATCTGATTGGTTGTCCATTCTTTTTGCCGTTTCTTTCTCTACCTGTTTATTTTGTTCATAGTTAGCCTTTTCAATAAAACTAGAAATAATAGGTTCCGGCTGTAAATCTTTCTTTTGCTCGACCGCACTATTAATTTTAATAACGGGTTCTGTTCTATTCTCTTCCTCTGCTCTGCTTCTACGTTCTTTTGCCTTTTCACGCCTTGAGACTCTTTTTTCTTTACGGTTTCTGTTCCATTCATTCATATCATGAATGAATGCATTCCATTGATTTTTAATAAATTTTCCAATAGCAGTTAGAAGCTTTCCAAATGCCTCCCCAAAGGTTTTGCCAGTTACTAATGTAATTCCAATGATAATCAAGATTAGAGCAATAAATTTTGCCCCGGCAACATCAAATAAATAGAAGAATACGGCAATGAGGATGGCGCCAATCATGCCACCATATAATTTCTCCGTGCTCGTTTCACTATTCCTTACCATCTCAAACATTTCAAAGGTTTGTTTGATTACACTAGGGTTTTGTACCTTTCCGCTATTTGTTAATAATTCGATATGGGTAGTATGGCTAAGTAATAGAATAGAGCAAATAATTAAATAACAGCCTACCAATTTAGTGCTGAAAAAATGGGGCAATGTCCTTTTCCACATAATATAACTAGCAAAAACAATCATGCCCAAAATCCCTAAGATATACCAATCTCCCATGAAAAACTGGAAAAATAGAACGGTCCAATCCCCTGCCTTTCCAAGCTTTGCCATTGCTATTACCCCTAAAGCAAGCAGGACGAGACCAATTAGCTCAAACTTAATAGTTGATTTAATATTTTCTTTTTTTCTAGAATGTCTTCGCTTTTTTTTTGCCATTTTATCACCCTGTATCATCTTCTTATTTCCATCTTAAACAATAGATTAATGAAACATGCACGGAATCTTATGTAAAAAAGTTAATATTATGTATTGAAAGAAGAAAGCAGCCATAATTTGGCTGCCCTGAAATTAAATCTATTATAACACACTGCCCTCATTCACTGTAATGTTAAAGTGATTTTTGCTCCTGGAAAACATGCTTCATTCATGAAATGAGCGGGATCGCTGCTCATAATACGAATCACTGTGCCGGTTAGGCCTTCGCCCATGTTTACTAGCACCGGAATTCCCTGAAAAGATACGACTTTTTGTTTTTCAAATTCACTTTCGTTTGTTTGGTAAATTAACTCCTGCGGCATCATTGTATAAAGGATCATTGGACTATCCCTTCATTCTTCTTTTTATTAAGGTCTATCAACTCATTTAACTTTTTCATGGCAGGACCAATTCCGCCCACACTATCAATTAATCCGCTCTCAACAGCATCTTTCCCTACTACATTCGTGCCAATATCTCTCGTTAAATTCCCTTTCGCAAACATTAATTCCTTAAAATATTCTTCGGAAACATTTGAATTTTTCGTAACAAAATTAATGACCCTCTCCTGCATTTTATCTAAATATTCAAAGGTTTGAGGAACACCGATAACTAAGCCTGTCAATCTAATTGGATGGATGGTCATTGTCGCGGTTTCCACGATAAATGAATGGTCACATGAAACAGCAATTGGAACCCCAATTGAATGTCCTCCGCCAAGCACGATAGATACCGTTGGTTTTGATAAGGAGGCTAGCATTTCAGATATGGCAAGACCCGCTTCGACATCTCCACCTACAGTGTTTAATATTACTAAAAGCCCTTCAATTTTTGGGTTTTGTTCAATTGCGACAATTTGGGGAATGAGGTGCTCGTATTTCGTTGTTTTATTTTGTGGAGGGAGTTGAAGATGCCCCTCTATTTGACCAACAATCGTTAAACAGTGAATCTTTGAGTCCTGGGATAATTGCGGAACATTCGTTTGCCCTAACTGTTGTATTTTCTCAATAAGAGCTGAGGATTGTCCTTCCTTCGGCTTGTCCTGCTCTTCATTTTCAGAGCCGCTTAGTTTCAAGTCATTGTTCATTTCTTTTTTCTCCCTTCAAACCAATTTAAAGAACAAAATCCATATGAGTTTAGTATGGTCTTTGGGAGTATTTTCATTCGGTGTTAGTTTATTGCTTATTAATAATATAAAAAACACAGCTGCTTGAGCTGTGCTTCCTAAGTTCTAAACTTCCATAATAATCGGTAAAATCATCGGTCTTCGTTTTGTTTTTTCATATAGATACTGATTCAATACATCTCTCATATCTTGCTTAATTCCTGACCAATCGAAGGTTTCTTTTGAAATGTTTTTTTCGACAGTTTCTCTGACCTTCTTTGTAGCCTCAATTAAAAGTTCCTCAGATTCTCTTACATATACAAATCCTCTGGAAATAATTTCAGGTCCAGCACATATGCTTTTTTCCTTTTTATTCAAGGTCACAACGACAAGTAATATCCCATCTTGAGAAAGAAGCTTTCTGTCTCTTAATACAATGTTCCCGACATCTCCGACTCCACTTCCATCAATTAGAATATTGCCTGATGGAATGCGGCCAGCGGGGCGAATCCGGCCTTCTTTTATTTCTGCAACCTCGCCTTTTTCAGGGATGAAAATTTGATCATTCGTTAAACCGCTTTCCAAAGCAACTTTGGCATGTGCCTTTAACATGCGATATTCGCCATGAACAGGAATAAAGAATTTCGGCTGCATTAAATTAATCATAAATTTAAGCTCTTCCTGACTTCCGTGGCTTGATGTGCCAAATGCACCCTTTCCTGAAATCACATTTGCTCCTGCACGAAAAAGCATATCAATCGTCTTAAAAATGATTACCTCGCTCCCTCTAATCGGGAATGCAGTTAGCATGACAGTATCACCCTGTTTAATATTGATCTGCTTATGAAGCTGCTTGGACATTTTTTGCAAAACTTCAATGGGCTCTCCCTGGGATCCTGTTAGCAGAATGACAATTTCATCATCCGGATATTGATTGATTTCAGAAATGGGAATGATTAATTCCTCGGGTACTTGTAAATACCCAAGCTGAAGTGCGATATCGAAAGCTGATTGCGAGAATTTTCCAACNNTTTATAGGCTGCATCAAAAATATGCTGAATTCTTATTAAATCAGATGCCAAAGATGCAGCGATGATTCGACCTGGAGCATTAAAAAAGGTATCTGTTACTTGGCTGACTACTTTGGCTTCCGATTGGGTATGACCCGGTTTATCTGCCTCCGTACTGTCGGAAAGCAAGCAAAGAACACCATCTTCACCGATTCTCGCCATTTTTCCTATCTCAGGCTTGTAATTAGAAGCCGCTGCTTGATCAAATTTAAAATCCCCAGTGTAAACAATACTTCCCTCTGAAGTATGTATACAAATTCCAACGCTGTCTGGAATGCTATGGGTCGTATGAAAAAATGAAACGTCCGCAGATTGAAACTCGATCTTAGAGTCCGAATGAATTTCCACAAAATTTATTTGACCTTTATATTCCTGTTCCTTCATTTTCGCTTTTGCTAATGCCAGCGTCAGCTTCGTACCATATACAGGAACACTAAGATCTCTTAATATATATGATAGGGCACCGATATGATCTTCATGACCATGTGTCAAAAAGATTCCTTTAACCTTTTCTTTATTTTGAGCGAGATAAGTGAAGTCAGGGATGACAATATCTATTCCGAACATTTCATTTTCCGGTATCATGAGTCCTGCATCTAGAACAAATATGTCTTCATCCACCTCCACAAGGTACATATTCTTGCCAAATTCACCCACTCCCCCCAGTGCCACAATCTTGATGCTTTCATTCTTTCTATTGTTCAATGTTAAAATCCTCCTATTTTCAGTTGCCCGACCTTAGATCAGTTACCAATATTATACTTGAAGAAAGAAAACTATGACAAGAAGAAAAGCGGAAGCGCCT
>NZ_JBALOZ010000207.1:0-11473 GCF_036965125.1 Bacillus sp. JJ1503 | reverse complement strand
AGGCGCTGAAGCTAGACAAGAAGAAAAGCGGAGTGGGCCTTTCTAGTAAAATTAAAAGCCAATCGGCAAAAAACTGATTGGCTTTTAATAGTAAGTTTTTATTGTAGCAAAGCTGATAATTTACTTCTCTCCTGCTCTGTTAGCGGAACTAACGGCAATCTTACCGTGCCGACATCAAGTCCCTTTAATTGAAGCGCTGTTTTTACTGGTACAGGGCTTGGGGCTGCAAAGAGTCCTTCCATGATTGGAAGGAGATGATGATGAAGCTTTGCTGCTTTCTCTATTTTGCCATTCAGAAACGCTTGAATCATCTCTTGCATATCATTTCCAATAATGTGGGACGCCACTGAGACTATGCCCTTTCCGCCTATTGCCAATACAGGGATTGTCAATCCGTCATCCCCGCTGTATAGCTGAAAGTCCTCAGCTGTTTCTGAAATGATTCGAGCCATTGCATTTAAATTACCGCTTGCTTCCTTTACCGCAAAAATATTGTTTATGTTGGAAAGGCTAATAATGGTTTCAGGTTCAATGTTGACAGCTGCCCTGCCTGGAATGTTATATACCATTACTGGCAGTTTCGTACTTTCGGCAATTGCCTGGAAATGCTGAAAAAGTCCGGCTTGATTTGGTCTATTGTAATAGGGAGCCACAGCCATTATTCCATCTACACCTATTTGCTCAGCTCGTTTCGTTAAGTCAATAGAAGCGTATGTGTTATTGCTGCCAGTTCCCGCAATAACTGGTATTCTTTTTTCGACTGCTTTAACCACATGCTGGAATAATGCTATTTTTTCTTCATTCGTTAAAGTTGGAGACTCACCTGTTGTCCCTGCTACAATAAGAGATTCTGTTCCATTTTGAATTAAATGATTAATTAGCTGAGTAGTCTTAGGGAAATCAATATGTCCCTTTCTATTAAATGGAGTAACCATCGCTGTCGAAACCCGGCCTAACTGAATCATTGCTACACTCCTTTAATCTTCCATAAGTCAATATTCTCAGGAACTGTATAATCCTTTTCAAGCTGGAAAGCATCATGTAAAGCGTTAATTGCCTTAGCTAAATCATGCTGTTTCACAAGAACCCATATAGTAGTATGGCTATCTGCAGATTGTAAAATCCTTATTTCCTGCTCTGACAATGCTGTAACAATTTTCGATGCGACACCTGGCACACCTTGCATTCCGGCACCAACGACAGATACTTTAGCACAATGCTTCTCGACAAGTGGAGTATGATGTAAATCTTCCAGTATCTGAATGGCTTTCTCTGTCATTTCTTCTGAAACTGTATAGTTGACGCCATTAGGATAAATGTTTATAAAATCAACACTGATTCCTTCATTAGCCATCGCCTTAAAAACCTCAGCTTGCAAATTATACTGATCCTTTTTAGCCTGTACTTTGATTTGTGTAATATTGGGGAGATGGGCAATTCCTGTAACAATTCTTTCTGTGAAGTCTATTCCTTGCCGTTCTTTATTAAAAGTTGTCACAAGGGTTCCTAAATTTTCTGTATAGGTAGATCGAATTCGAATGGGGATTTTAGCTTGCATGGCAATTTCAACTGCTCGAGGATGTATGACTTTTGCTCCTTGATAAGCCATATTGCATACTTCTGTGTATGTGACAATAGATAGAGGACGTGCATTTTCAGCGATAGTTGGATCAGCAGTCATAATTCCATCAACATCTGTAAATATGTCAATCCATTCCGCATTTAGAGCTGCTCCTAGAGCTGCGGCAGATGTGTCACTTCCGCCTCTGCCGATCGTTGTGACATCCCCATTTTTTGCAGCACCTTGAAATCCAGCTACTACAACTACATCATGCTCTTCAAGTACTTTAAGAAGTCTATCACATTTCATATCGATAATTTTCGCATTTGTATGCTCGTGATTAGTTCGAAAACCTGCTTGCGCACCGGTTAAGGCAGTTGCTTTAACGCCTTGTTCCAAAAGCATATTTGTAAAAACAATACTAGAAATGATTTCACCACAGGATAATAATAGATCTGTTTCCCTTTTATTTATCAGGGATTTATTTGTCTCTACGAGAGAGAGTAATGTATCAGTCGCATATGGGTCACCCAATCGTCCCATTGCCGATACGACAATAACTACTTTATAACCCTCTTGTCGGGCTTTCTTGATGTGCTTAAATGCATGTGCCCGGCTTTTATCATTGCGAACTGACGTGCCTCCAAATTTTTGCACAATTATTTTCATTGTTACACCTCTATAAAACTCTTCATTGGTTTTTAGATTATGCCATAGGTTTGCTGATAAAGAGGAACGATCATATTTGGAGCTAGAAAATCTCTAGCTCCTTTATTTTTTACGCTCAAATCTTTTTAAAGAAATAAAACGTGAACTTTGTTATTTTACTAAACCAAGTTTTATTAAGCTTTCTGCAATTTGAACTGAGTTCCACGCAGCTCCCTTTAATAGATTGTCAGACACAACCCACATATGGAAACCCTTTGGTTGATCTAAGTCCTTGCGAATACGTCCGACAAACACATCGCTCTTGCCTACACAATCTGCAGGCATTGGATAGATTTGATTGTCCGGATCATCTTGTAAAATAACACCTTGGGCATCTTGAAGAAGCCCTTTAATATCTTGTGAGCTAACCTCTTCTTCATTCACTTCGAAGTAGACTGATTCTGAGTGACCGGTTGCAACTGGTAAACGCACACATGTCGCTGCAACTTGAAGTTCAGGAAGATGCATAATCTTTTTTGTTTCATTTATCATTTTCATTTCTTCAAATGTAAAGCCGTTCTCTGTAAACTTATCAATTTGCGGAATCGCGTTAAAGGCAATTTGATAATGCTTCTTATCACCTTTTACAGGAAGAATGGCAGGCTCAAAGGATTCGCCATTTATGATTGCTTTTGTTTGTTCATGAAGCTCTTCAACTGCAGCTGCACCTGATCCCGAAACAGCCTGGTATGTTGAAACGATAACTTTATTTAAACCGTATTTTTTACGGATTGGTTCTAAAGCTACAACCATTTGAATCGTAGAACAGTTTGGATTTGCAATAATTCCCTTATGATTGTGAAGGTCGTGTTCATTGACTTCTGGCACTACAAGCGGAACATCTTCATCCATACGGAAAGCACTTGTATTATCAACAACAACTGCGCCATGGGAAACCGCATGAGCCGCCATTTCTTTAGAAACACTACCGCCTGCACTGAATAGTGCAATATCAACTCCTGCAAAGCTATCCGGTGTTGCTTCCTGGACTGTTAGCTCCTCGCCTTTAAAAATCACCTTTTTTCCCGCTGAACGTGCAGATGATAGCAATGTTAACTTTTCGATTGGAAAATTCTTTTTCTCAAGTGTGTCAAGCATTTGCTGACCTACTGCTCCTGTTGCTCCTAAAACTGCTACATGAAAACCTTTTTTCTGTTCCATTTGTTTTTTCCCCTCTCAAAAATACTTACTAACAAAAAAGATTATTACAGAAACTTAATGAATTTTCTTATAATAACATACATTTTAACATATTCATTCTTTAAAGTAATAAACTTTTTGCTAGATAAATTGGGGAAACACTCTAATTCTCGTCCTTATATCTTTCAACAAGTACGGGCTGGAATTGTTTACCGTTAATAGCTGCTTCAATCGTTTCTGATAAAGCTGTCATTCTGGCAACCATTGAATTTGGTTTTTTCACTGGATCATCCTGGCCAAATGGGATGAAATAAATATTTTTCGTTGCCATTAATCTCATTAAATTCACGCCATTTAAGCCAAGTGCATCGTTTGTGGATATTCCTAATACAACAGGCTTCTGATTCCTAAGCGTTGCCTTTGCAGCCATTAAAACAGGTGAATCTGTCATGGCGTTTGCAAATTTACTCATTGAATTGCCTGTTAAGGGGGCAATCACCATACAATCTAAAGGAATTTTTGGACCTAACGGCTCTGCCTTCACAATGGAGTCTATCACTTTATTTCCTGTTAATTCTTCAATTCTCTGTACCCAATCTTCCCCTTTGCCAAACCTTGTTTCAGTGCTTTTTACTGTAAAGGTAACAACAGGCAAAACTTCAGCCCCAGCGTTGACGAGCTTCTCTATTTCCGGGAACACCGCATCGTATGTGCAATGAGATCCTGTCAGACCAAAACCGATACGTTTTCCTTTTAAACTCATATTAAATTTTCCCCTTTCGGTTAATACTGTCTTCTTTTATTAATTGGGAAAGAACCTTCGCTAGTATTTTTCCGGCTGTTTTAGGTGCAACGATTCCAGGAAGTCCAGGTGCGAGCAATGCCTTTACTCCCCTTTTTTCTGCGTACCTAAAGTCTGTCCCTCCTGGTTTAGAAGCAAGATCAATAATGAGAGTGTGAACCGGCATTTTTGCAATAACAGAAGCTGTAACTACTAAATGTGGAATCGTGTTGATGCAAATATCTGCATCCTTTACTTCATTTTCTAAATCCTTTAAATGAAAAGGAACTAAACCCATTTCCGTAATCCTTGCAATATGTTCACTTTTTCTAGCACCCACTTTTACCTTGGCTCCAAGAGAATCAAAGACTCTTGCAACACTCATCCCAACTCTTCCGAGGCCGAGAACGGTAATTTTTGACCCATGAATAGTAATATCTGTATGCTGTATGGCCATCATGATCGTTCCCTCTACTGTGGGAATTGAGTTATAGATAGCTACATCATCTCGTTCAAATAAATTAACGAGTCGTCTATTTGCCTGTTTAGTTACACTGTCTAAATATGAGTTGCTTATCCCTGAATAGATCGTACAATGGGATGGTGTTTCCAATAGCATCTCTTTCCGTAAATACACCTTTTCATTTGAAAATATTGTTTCAATTTGACCATCTAAGCCAGTTCCAGGAACAGGCAATATAACAGCATCTTTATTTGAAAAATCGACTTCATCCATTTTTTCTTTAACAGCCCCAGTAAAGGCATGATCTAATTGTTCGAATCCAATTAATGAAAGCTTGGCATCCAGCTCGGTTAGTCTGCGTATTATTTCCAGCTGCCTAGCATCTCCGCCAATAACAGCAATTTGTATGTCTGTTAGCATGAAACCCTCACCTTCTTCTAAAGAGTGTTACAGGTATTGTGTTAATTCACTACTTCAACATCCTATGTACGAAAGGCTAAATCGGTGAGTTTTCCATGTAAAGATAAGGCTTGAAATATGAGTTTGGGAAGGTTTCAAATGAGAGAAAAAGTATGTGGGCTCTGGGTTTTAGCCTAACTTTTATTTTTGAAAAGAATTTTTTCAAAAAAAAATAGACTGGCTTCTGCCAATCTAAATAATCCCTTAAAAATTTTCTATTCGTTTGCTTCTTCCTCATTCGGCATATCTAAAATAATCATATCGGTTCCAATCTTTTTAATGTGGCTCCAAGGTACACGAATCTCATCTCCTTGCCTTTTGAGTCCAAACCATTTCAAAGATGGAATGACTAATGCCTGGATTTGTCCACTTTTTTCGTTTATTTCAAGATCTGTTTGCCCAAGAACCCCTAATCTTTCTGCCTTTTTTACGTCAACGATTTCTTTTCCGCTCAGCTCACTAAGTCTCATGCCCTTCCCCCTCTCTATACAATTTATCGATATTCATAATGATTTAGACTACAAATCAATTTGCTTCCATAAACAAAAAAACAGTCTGCTAATTAAACAGACTGTTATGAGTAGTTATAGACTTTTTGGCAACTCGCCATTAGGACTAATCAAGGCAATGGCGTATTTATCAGAGAATATGGAATTTGCCATTTCATCCACACCTTGTTTAGAAACAGCATCAATTTGTTCAAGGATTTCATCTAATGAACGATGACGCTTCAGTAAAAGTTCATTTTTCCCATTTCGGCTCATTCGGCTATTGGTGCTCTCTAAGCTGAGCATCAGACTTCCTTTTAACTGTTCCTTGCTATTATTTAGTTCCTTTTCGGTAATTCCGTCTTGTTTAAGCTTGCTTAATGTTTCTTGCATCGTTTCAAATAAGACATCCAATTGCTTAGCACCAGTTCCACCATAGAGTGTAACAATCCCTGCGTCTTGGTAGGCTGAGTGATAAGAAAAGACTGAATAAGCAAGTCCTTTTTGTTCCCTAACATCCTGGAATAACCTGCTGCTCATGCTGCCGCCAAGTATATTATTGAGAACAATTAAATTGTACATTTCTGAATGACCTACCTGCAGTCCTTCAAAACCAATACATAAATGTGCCTGCTCTGTATCTTTTTTCCGAACAGCCTTATTTGAATGGAATTCAAGGCTCTGCTTCACTTTTTCATGCTTTCCGCCTTCATAGGATCCAAAATATTTTTCAACTTCCCGAATAAAAGAATCAGAAATATTGCCGGCAATAGAAATGACCACTTCTTCAGGAGTATACATGTTGTGGACATATTCTCTTAATGTATCACCGTTAAAGGTGGCAAGCGTTTCCTCTGTCCCTAATATCGGATAGCCAAGTGGATGTTTTTCATAAATGGCTTTACTAAGCAAGTCATGAACGATATCATCAGGCGTATCCTCATACATCTTTATTTCTTCATATACAACATTTTTCTCTTTATTCAGCTCTTCTTCCACAAATGTAGAGTTAAAGAACATATCAGCTAAAACCTCAAGTGCAAAATCCGCATGAGTATCGAGAACCTTTGCATAGTAGCACGTATATTCTTTTGAAGTAAAAGCATTCACCTGCCCGCCAATACTGTCAAATGATTCAGCGATCTCACGTGCGGATCTTGTTTTTGTCCCCTTAAAAAACATATGCTCTAGAAAATGAGAAATCCCGTTATTTTCTAGGTTTTCATCTCTAGATCCAGTTCCAATCCAAACACCGATGGCAACGGAACGAACGTGTGGAATATTTTCTAATACGACTCTTACACCATTTTGGCATGTGTACTTTTTAATCAAATAAGTTCCTCCTGTTCCTTTAACAGAGATGCAATAATTTTAGTTGTTATTTTCCTTACTATTAACTTTTCCAAAAATAAGATTATCAGCCGTTCGATCAGAACTCAAAAGCTCGGAAACGGTTCCAATTTGAAAGTCCTGCTTCTTCAGCTGAATAATTAACTGATCTAGCGACCTTTCTGTTGGGCTTGTAGGGTGCATTAAGATGATCGCCCCATTATGAACCTTACCCATTACACGATTTAGCAGTTCCTCTTTGGATGGCTTTTTCAAATCAACTGTATCAACCGACCATAAGACCGTTCTTAAGCTTTCCTGTAAGGCAATTTGTATTGTGTCTTCACGAAAGCTTCCGCTTGGCGGACTAAACCATTGTACAGGCTTATCTGTGATTGCCATAATGACTTCATTCGTTTTTTGAATTTCTTCCCTAATTTTACTCGTTGGTATTTTTGCCATATTAGGTTGAGAATATGAATGGTTGCCAATTTCATGTCCTGCTTCTTCTATCATTTTTGCCAATTCAGGATTATTTTGGGCCCATTTTCCTTCTAAGAAAAAACTTACCGAAACGTTATGCTCCTTTAGCGTTGCTAGCATATCCGTTAAATACTCATTTCCCCATGCCACATTTATGATAAAACTAACCATCTGTTTCTCTGGATGCCCTTTATATGTTGGAGACGGCGGCAAATCCTTTAATTGAACTTTAGGCAGAATTTGTTTGAAAACAAGCTTTTCATCCTTAAATTCGCCATCTGCTTTCATTTTTTTATAGGAAGCACCTATATCAACTTGTAATCCATTTAATCCGGGAATCGCCTTCCAAACTCGATCAATCTTCGCATCCTGCGGGGGAATATAATAGTCTGTTGCTCTTGCAGTAATTTCATTATATAAAGGATCCTTTTGTTTTGATACAGAAATAGAATCAGCTTTTAGCCCCAAAACGTATTGGTTCGATAACGGATTGTTAACAAAAAGATATGCAACAATAAAAATAATGCTTAAATGAATCACCTTTTTCATTCTCCTTGCCTCCTTCCATAAACCATATGTTTTAAGAGGACAAGGTAGAACGAGCTGCATTTTCTAACGAAAGGTTAATTTTTAACAAAAGGTATGTATATGGAAAGAGTCAGGGGGGCCATCCCATCCTGACTCTTTCATTAATAATAAATCACGCTTTGAAACTAATTATTTTTGTGCTTGTTCTTTCTGCTCGCGCTGCTCACGGAGGACTGCTTTACGTGATAAATTAACACGGCCTTGTTTATCAATTTCGGTTACTTTTACTAATAATTCGTCCCCAATTGATACGACATCCTCAACTTTGCCAACACGCTCTTCAGCAAGCTCTGAAATGTGTACAAGCCCATCTTTTCCGTTAAATATTTCAACAAATGCTCCGAATTTTTCAATTCGCTTTACTTTACCAAGATACATTTGTCCAACTTCAACTTCACGGACAATGTCCTCAATAATTTTCTTCGCTTTCTGGTTCATTTCTTCATTAGTTGAAGAAATAAATACTGTACCATCTTGCTCGATATCAATTTTTACACCAGTTTCTTCAATAATCTTATTGATTTGCTTTCCGCTCGGTCCAATAACGTCACGAATCTTATCTGGGTTAATGTGCATCGTCAAGATCTTAGGAGCGTATTTAGATAGCTCATTTCTTGGCTGGGCAATTGTACTTAGCATAGAGTCTAGAATTTGCATGCGGCCTATTTTCGCCTGCTGAAGGGCCTCTTCTAATATTTCACGGGAAAGACCTTCAATTTTAATATCCATTTGTAATGCTGTTACCCCTTTAGCTGTACCAGCAACCTTAAAGTCCATATCTCCTAAATGGTCTTCCATACCTTGGATATCCGTTAATATAGAGTAATGCTCTCCTGACTTGATAAGACCCATTGCGATCCCCGCAACAGGAGCCTTAATTGGAACACCAGCGTCCATCATAGCAAGGGTACTTGCGCAAATACTTGCCTGTGATGTAGATCCATTAGATTCCAAAACTTCAGAAACTAAACGGACTGTATACGGAAAATCTTTTTCTGATGGAATAACAGGCTCTAATGCACGCTCTCCTAGTGCACCGTGCCCAATCTCACGACGGCCTGGCCCTCTCATCGGACCCGTTTCTCCAACGCTGAAATTAGGGAAGTTGTAATGGTGCATAAAACGCTTTTCTTCCTCGATTCCGAGGCCATCAAGAATTTGGACATCACCTAGTGCACCTAATGTACAAACGCTTAAAGCTTGAGTTTGGCCACGAGTAAATAGTCCGGAACCATGTGTTCTAGCAAAAATACCAATTTCCGAGGACAATGGTCGAATGATATCCAAGCCACGCCCATCTGGACGGACCTTATCTTCTGTAATAAGTCTTCGTACTTCGCCTTTTACAATTTTATCAAGAATTTGTTTTACTTGTTTAAGGTCTTCTTCCGTTGTCTCTTCTTCTTCAAATTTTGCAAGTACCGCATTTTTAACAGCTTTAATAGCATCCTCACGTGCATGCTTTTCTTGAACTTGAATAGCAGCAATCATGTCTTGCTCGCAAATCGAACGTACCTTAGCTTCTAATTCTTGATCAAGTTCAAATAAAACTATTTCAAGTTTTTCTTTACCGATTTCAGCTACAATTTCTTCCTGAAACGCAATTAATCGCTTAATTTCTTCATGTCCAAACATAATCGCTTCTAGCATGATTTCTTCAGGGACTTCAAGAGCACCTGCTTCAACCATATTAATAGCATCCTTTGTACCAGCGACAACTAAATGGATATCACTTTTATCAGCCTGATCAACTGTAGGATTAATAATGAACTCACCATTAATACGACCAACACTTACTCCAGCAATTGGTCCTCCAAAAGGAATATCTGATACACTTAGTGCTAATGAAGAACCAAACATGGCCGCCATTTCTGAAGAACAATCTTGATCAACACTCATTACCATACTGACTACTTGTACTTCATTACGAAAACCATCAGCAAATAATGGGCGAATTGGTCTATCAATTAAGCGGCTGGCCAAAATAGCTTTTTCACTTGGACGGCCTTCTCTTTTAATAAATCCTCCAGGTATTTTCCCAACAGCATATAATCTTTCTTCATAATTGACTGTCAATGGAAAGAAATCTAAATTTTTCGGCTCCTTTGATGCCGTTGCCGTACTTAATACAGCTGTGTCTCCATAGCGAACTAACACTGCGCCATTTGCTTGTTTGGCTAACTGTCCAAGTTCAACAGTTAATTTGCGGCCAGCCCAATCTATAGAATAAATATGTTTATCTTGTCCCATATTTTGTAACCCCTCTCTACCTTTTCACAATGGAGGTTTAGCGAATTGAATTGGAAACCTAAACCTAAACATTATCGAACAAAAATGCTACTAAAGTATAAAATCTGTGTATGTATAGTATGTACAAATTTATTACAAGTTAAAATGACTCTTTTATGTATGTAAACATGTGTTCTTTTTAAGCTAATAAAAAAGCGGGAAAACTCCCGCTTTTCTTATTATCGACGTAAACCTAATTTGTTAATTAACTCACGGTAACGTTGAACATCTTTGTTACGCAGGTAAGTTAACAGGTTACGACGTTTACCTACCATTTTCAAAAGACCGCGACGTGAGTGGTGGTCTTTCTTATGAGTACGTAAATGATCGTTCAGTTTGTTAATTTCCTCAGTAAGGACAGCGATTTGAACCTCTGGAGATCCAGTATCATTCTCATGAGTTTTATACTCATTGATTAGTTCATTTTTACGTTCTTTAGTGATTGCCATCCGTTTCACCTCCTAAATAGTAAATCCCCTGTTACCGAGCAAGCGTCGGTGACTCGACTTGCCAAGCAAAGGTTCTTTTGATACGTTAATAAGAATACAACTTTTTATGACAAAATGCAAGGCTAAACATTGTTTTTTTCAAAGTAAGTAAGCGCCGCCCTTTTGTCCTTTTCGATTTGAGCAACAAGTTCTTCTATGCCATTGAATTTTTGTTCTTTTCGTAAATGCAAGTGCCACTCAACTTTTACTTCTTGTCCGTATATTTCTTGATTATAATCAAAAATATGAACCTCTATAGATGGCTTTTTCGACATTTCTTTATTAAAAGTTGGCTTATAGCCGACATTGCATACTCCTTCATGCCATTTTCCATCGGTGTTAATTCGGACGCAATAAACTCCGGTAGGGGGAAGAATATAATCGTCTTTCAATTCAATATTCGCCGTAGGGAATCCAATTGTTCTTCCTCTTTTATCTCCATGAATAACGATGCCATTAGTAGAATAATACCTGCCTAGTATAGGTGAAATATCTTCCATTCTGCCTTCACGAATCATTGAACGAATTAAGGTTGAGCTAATTTTCTCATTATTAGATGCTAATTTTGGAACGACTGTAAAGGCGAACTTTTCTCTTGAATGAAATGGCAATGTTTCCATCGTTCCTTTTCCCATTCTGCCATATGTATAATCAAAGCCCGCGATCACATGTTTTACATTTAGATCTATTAAATAT